>NZ_JBOHCV010000511.1:0-1988 GCF_050698815.1 Streptomyces sp. | reverse complement strand
GGTCCACATCTCCCAGGTGCCGCCGAGGCCCAGCTCCACGATGTCCCGCACCACCCAGCTCCAGGTGTGCAGCGCGAAGAGGAGACAGAAGACGCCCCCCGTGATCCGTGCGCCTTTGCTCAGCACCCGCACCTGTGGCACGACGCCACCCCCCTGTGGAATACGGCTGGTTGCCCGGACGTTGGTGTGGGCTGTGCCCGGGTCCGGTGTTACTGCCTGGCCGGGGCGAACAGTAACAGCCCAGGCGGGAGCGTACTCCCGTGGACGGCACCCGCAACCGCCCCGTCACCGGCTCGTAGAATCGAGGCACCATGGCCCTTTCCGCCTACCTCGATCACGCCGCCACCACGCCCATGTTCCCCGAGGCGGCGCGGACGATGACCGCCCAGCTCGCCGTCACCGGCAACGCCTCCTCACTGCACGGTTCGGGCCGCCGCGCCCGGCGCACCGTCGAGGAGGCGCGCGAGGCGCTCGCGGCCTCGATCGGCGCGCGGCCCAGCGAAGTGGTCTTCACCGCGGGCGGCACCGAGGCCGACAACCTCGCGGTCAAGGGCCTGTACTGGTCACGCCGCGACGCCGACCCCGCCCGCAGGCGCCTGCTCGCCAGCCCGGTCGAGCACCACGCCGTGCTGGACACCGTGCACTGGCTCGCCGAGCACGAGGGCGCCGAGTTGGAGTGGCTGCCCGTCGACGGGTACGGGCGGGTGCACCCCGAGGCGCTGCGCGACGCCATCGCCCGCGACCCCGGCAGCGTCGCGCTGGCCACCGTGATGTGGGCGAACAACGAGATCGGCACCGTCATGCCGGTGGCCCGACTCGCCGCGGTGGCCGCCGAGTTCGACGTCCCGTTGCACGCGGACGCGGTGCAGGCCGTCGGGCAGGCCGAGGTCGACTTCGCCGCCTCCGGACTCGCGGCGCTGACGCTGACCGGGCACAAGATCGGCGGCCCGTACGGGATCGGCGCGCTGCTGCTGCGGCGCGAGCAGACGCCCGTACCGCTGCTGCACGGCGGCGGCCAGGAGCGCGACGTACGCTCCGGCACCCTCGACGTGCCCGCCATCGCCGCCTTCGCGACCGCCGCCGAGCTGGCCGCCGAGCGGCGCGCGGACTTCGAGCGCGACATCGGCGCCCTGAGGGACAAGCTGATCGAGAGCGTACGTACGGCCGTGCCCGACGCCGTACTCAACGGCGACCCCGATACGGGCGGACGGCTCCCCGGCAACGCGCACTTCTCCTTCCCCGGCTGCGAAGGCGACTCCCTGCTGCTCCTGCTGGACGCGCAGGGCATCGAGTGCTCTACGGGCTCCGCCTGCACGGCCGGTATCGCCCAGCCGAGCCACGTACTCCTCGCGGCGGGTGCGGACCCCGAACTGGCGCGGGGCACGCTGCGCTTCTCCCTCGGGCACACCTCCACGGAGGCCGATGTGGAGGCCGTGGCCGGAGCGATCGGGCCGGCGGTCGAGCGGGCGCGGAGCGCGGGCCTGAGCTGACTGCGTTCAGCTTCCGCTTCCGCTTCCGCTTCCGCCTCCGCTTCCGCTTCCGCTTCCGTTCGGACCCATCCGTGGGGATCACTGTCTGGACGCTGGTGCGGTTGTGCCGTTGACTTGTGGCCCGCCGACGCGGGCGGTCGAGGTCGAGGACCGGGCCCGGCGGAGACAGAAGGGGGCGCGCGATGAGTGGTGGTGGGCCGCACGATCGCGCGAGTGCATCGCCGCGCGGTGAGAGCGGCGAGAGCCACGAGAGCGGCGAGAGCAGTGCGGCGACAGCACCGGCATCCACGGCGCCCACGCCCACACCCCCGCCGACGCTCGCTCCGGCGTCCCCGGCCCTCCCGGCGCTCCCCGCGTCCGTACACCTCGGATACGGGCTGGGATCGCTGTGCACAGGCACCTTCGCCACCGTCCCCGGCCTGCTGCTGCTCTACTACCTCACCAACGTCATGGCCGTGCCGGCGGCAGCCGCCGGCATCGCCCTCTTCCTCCCCAAGG
>NZ_JBOHCV010000510.1:0-2605 GCF_050698815.1 Streptomyces sp. | reverse complement strand
GCCCTGCTCCGGCCCGGCGTCCAGGACGATGGTCCCGGTCTCCGCGATGGCCACGGCGCAGCCTGTGACGACGCTGTCGACGGCGTCGAGGTCGTGCGGGGTGAGGGCGGGGGAGTCGGCGACACGTCGGATGTCTTCGGGCAGCCAGTCGCCGGGGACGCCGGAGGGCGCGATGACGCTACGGGCGCCGCGTGCCCGGAGCAGCCCGGCGATCGTGGCGGGCAGCTCCGCGGCCGTACAACGGTGCACCTGGGCGCGGTAGTCGGCGAGATTCTCGGCGAGCAGATCGAGACGCTGTCCGTCCGTGCGGGTGGCGTGACTGCGCACGTAGTCGCGCGGAACGGCGGTCTCCGCGGGCCCTTCGGCGGTCGGCACGTCGGCCAGGGCACGGCGGACGCGCGCGAGCACGACGTCGCGGCTGTTCATTTCGAGCCTCCGTCCGAGGGTGCGGTGCCGTCTGCGCCGGTCCGGCCGGCCCCGGCGCTCCTGCCGTCGCCGTGGGTGCGCTGCCACCAGTCGCGGAAGGACTCGGCGGCGACGCGCGGCACATCCCGGCTGTCGGACCACGCCTTGCCCGCTCCGGGCAGCGGAAGCCGCCGGGGCGTCAGCCGCCGGGTACGGGCGGCGATCCGCTGGCCGGCCTGCATGGCGCGCGGGTGGTCGAAGGCCCAGCGGGCGGCCCGCATCACCGCACGCTCGGCGGCGTGCCCCTTCGCGGGCTTGATGGTGGTCTGCTGGCCGCGGACGCTGACTGTGCCGCCCTCGACGACGCGTTCACGCAGATGAACGAGGACCTCGGGGATGTCGATGGCGACAGGGCAGACCTCGTAGCAGGCGCCGCACAGTGAAGAGGCGTACGGCAGCGAGGCGTCGAGTTCGCTCTGTACGCCGCGCAGTTGTGGGGTGAGGATGGCGCCGATCGGGCCGGGATAGGGGGAGCCGTAGGCGTGGCCGCCGGCTCGTTCGTACACCGGGCAGACGTTCAGGCAGGCCGAGCAGCGGATGCAGCGCAGTGCCTGCCGGCCGACGGTGTCGGCGAGAGCGTCGGTGCGGCCGTTGTCGAGCAGCACGAGATGGAAGGCGGAAGGCCCGTCCCCGTCGGTGGTGCCGGTCCAGGTGGAGGTGTAGGGGTTCATCCGCTCCGCCGTGGCGGAGCGGGGCAGAGTCTGCAGGAAGATCTCCAGGTCCTGCCAGGTGGGCACGATCTTCTCGATCCCGACCACCGAGATGAGCGTCTCGGGAAGGGTCAGGCACATGCGCCCGTTGCCCTCGGACTCGACGACGACGAGGGTGCCGGTCTCGGCGACCATGAAATTGGCGCCGGAGATGCCGACCTTGGCGCCCAGGAACTTCTCCCGCAGGTGCAGCCGGGCGGCCTCGGCCAGCTCCGCGGGGTTGTCGGTCAGGTTCTCCGGGGCTGCACGCCCCCAACGGCCCATCTGTTCCTTGAAGATGTCGCGGATCTGGTCCCGGTTGCGGTGGATGGCGGGGACGAGGATGTGGGAGGGCAGATCGTCACCGAGCTGCACGATGAGTTCGGCCAGGTCGGTCTCGTAGGCGAAGATGCCCGCTTCGGCCAGCGCGTCGTTCAGCCCGATCTCCTGGGTGGCCATGGACTTGACCTTGACCACCTCGCTCTCGCCGGTGTCGCGGACGAGTCCGGTCACGATCCGGTTGGCCTCGCTCGCGTCGGAGGCCCAGTGCACCTGGCCGCCCGCGGCGGTCACCGCCGCCTCCAACTGCTCCAGGTAGTGGTCGAGATGGCGCAGTGTGCGTTCCTTGACGGCGGCGCCGGAGGTCCGCAGCTCCGCCCAGTCGTCCAGCTCCGCGACCGCCTGTGCGCGCTTGGCCCGGATGGTGTGCGTCGCGTGCCGCAGATTGCCGCGCAGCCGCATGTCGCGGGTCGAGTGGGCGGCGGCCTCCGGGAAGGACGGCATGCCCAGATACGTACCGCTCACAGTGGTGCCTCCTCGGTGCCGGCCAGGATCTCGGCGATGTGCACGGGGCGCGCCGCGGCGCCCCGCCGGGAGAGGGTGCCGCCGATGTGCATGAGGCAGGAGTTGTCGACCGTGCACACCGTCTCGGCGTCGGTCTCCTCGATGTGGCGGGCCTTGTCGGCGCCCATGGCCGCGGAGACGTCGGGGTTCTTCACGGCGAAGGTGCCGCCGAAGCCGCAGCACTCCTCGGCGCCTTCCAGCTCCCGCAGCCGCAGCCCCTTGACCGCTTCCAGCAACCGGCGCGGGCGGTCGCCGAGGCCGAGCATCCGCAGCCCGTGGCAGGTGGGGTGGTAGGTGACGGTGTGCGGGTAGTAGGCGCCCACGTCGGTCACGCCGAGTACGTCGACGAGGAACTCCGTCAGCTCGTAGGTCCGCGCGACGGCGGCTTCCGTGCCGCCGGCGTCGATCTTGGGGTAGTTGTCCCGCACCATGGCGGCGCAGGAACCCGACGGGACCACGATGTGGTCGTGGCCGCGGAAGACCTCCGCGTAGCGGCGCGCCAGTGGTTCGCTCTCGCGCCGGTAGCCCGTATTGAACTGCGGCTGTCCGCAGCAGGTCTGGCCGGCGGGGAAGTCCACCTCGACCCCGAGCCGCTCCAGGAGGGTGAC
>NZ_JBOHCV010000509.1:0-5896 GCF_050698815.1 Streptomyces sp. | reverse complement strand
GGCCGGCCGTGGTCGGAAACCAGTACCGGCGCGTGTGGGCGGCGGCGCGGCAGCGGGGCGAGGCCGTCCGTCCGGCCCTCGGCGGCCGGCCGGGAGGGCTGCGTTTCGTCCCGGGCCTGCTGGTGCTGTTCGGCCCCCGGGACCGGGCCTCGTCCGGCGGCCGGAGCGCCGTCGCGCCGGAACGGGATACCGCTGTTGGCGCCGGTGGCCTTGCCGCGCTCCTCCGACTCGCTCAGCGGTGCCTCCAGCTCGACGGGCCCGTCCAGGGCCCGCTGCGGGGTGACTCCGTTGTGCGGCGGGGCGGCCGGCGTCCGGGTGAGGGCGTCGAGCCGATGCCCCCCGATGCCCTTGGCCGCGCTTCCCTGCAGGGCCCCGCGGTCCCCGTCCTGCTCGGAGCCCGCCTCGGTGAGGATGCTGCCGGGGATGAGGACCACCGCGGTGGTGCCGCCGTAGGGGGAGGGCTGCAGGGAGACCCGCACGCCCTGGCGCTGGGCAAGCCGGGAGATCACGAAGAGGCCGAGCCGGTCGGTGTCGGAGAGCTCGAACTCCGGTGTCTCGGCGAGCCGGAGGTTCGCGTCGAGGAGGGCATCGGGCGTCATGCCCAGGCCACGGTCGTTGATCTCCAGGGTGAAGCCGTTGGCGACCCGCTCACCGAGCACCTGTACGGCCGTGTGCGGCGGCGAGAAGACAGTGGCGTTCTCGAGGAGTTCGGCGAGGAGATGAGTGAGGTCGGCGACAGAGCCGCCGTCCACGGCGAGTCTCGAGAGCCGCCGCACCTCGATCCGTTCGTAGTCCTCGACCTCGGCGACCGCCGCCCGTACCACGTCCATCAGCTGGACCGGCTTGCGCCACTGCCGGGACGCCGCGGCTCCGGAGAGGATCACCAGGCCCTCGGCGTGCCGGCGCATGCGGGTGGTGAGGTGGTCGAGCCGGAAGAGGTCGGCCAGCTCGTCGGAGTCCTCTGTGCGCCGCTCCATGGTGTCGAGAAGGGTGAGCTGGCGGTGCAGCAGCACCTGGTTGCGTCGGGCGAGGTTGACGAACACCTCGGAGACGCCGCGACGCATCGTGGACTGCTTGACGGCCGCTTCGACGGCCGCGCGCTGGAGGGTGTTGACGGCCTGGCCCACCTGGCCGGTCTCGTCCTGCCCGTATTGCAGCTTGGGCGCCTCGGTCTCCACGTCGACGTGTTCGCCGGCGGCGAGGCGGCGCATCACACTGGGCAGCCGCACGCCTGCGGCTTCCTGTGCCTCTCGGCGCAGGGTCCGCAGGTCACGAACGAGGCTGCGGCCGACGCGGAGCGAGATGACGAGCGAGGCGATGACTGCGACGGCGCCGAGGAAGCCGGCCGCTCCCGCCTGGATCAGCACCTTGGTGGCGACGGGCTGCACGCGCTGCTGGTAGCGGTCGTTGGCCTCGAAACCCATCCGTTCCAGGTCGGTGAGGACGGTGGATGCCGCCGACTCCCAGCGTTCGGCGTTGACGACGCCCTCCGAGCCATCCTTGCCCGACGCGATGATGGCGTCCTCGTAGCTGCGCAGCGTCCGGCCGTCGGTGCCGTTCCAGTAGGTGTCGAAGATCTGCCGTTCCTCGGCGGGCAGTTCCCCGAGACTGGTGTCGTAGGTGAGGTTGCGCTCGGCGACCCGGTCGGAGAACGCGCGCCGGTCACCCTTGGTCAGTTCCTCGGCGGCGAGTGCCGAGGCCATCAACGCGTCCTCGCGGGAGAGGTATTCGCGGGCCCGGGCGAGGTCGACGATGGCGCGGCCCTGCTTGTCCAGTTCGACGTCGTTGAGACCGCCGAGTTCGCCGAGGAACGCGTAGCAGGGGTCGATGAGTTCGTTGTACGCCTGGAAGGCGCCGCCACGGGTGAGGGTGCTCTCGGCCTTGGCGCGGATTTCCTTGAGCCTGCCGAAGGTGTCGAGCATGTCGTCGAGGCGGGCGCGGGAGCTGTTGGTGAGGTCGCCCCGCAGTCCGCCTTCGTCGGCGTTGGAGCGGACCTTCCTGATCTCCGCATCGGTGTCACGCTGCTGCTTGTGCAGCTGGGTGAGCGCGTCGGAGCGGCGCGGGTCGGCGAGGTAGATCAGGACCTGCCGGCGTTCCCGCTGGAGCGAGTGGGCCACGCCCTCGGCCGGATCGCCCACGTTGTCCGCGGTGTTGGCGACGTTGAGGAGCTGCTGCGCCTCACGGTTGGTGATGTACGTGGCGAACGCCCAGATCGACACGAGCGACACCAGCGGCACCAGCAACAGCACCACGATCTTCCGGCGGATCGACTTACCGCGAAAGCGCATGGCCTCCCCTACGTCAACCCCCTCCGCGTGGGGGTGAGTTTCGACAGCAAACGGCGTGAGCCTACTACCGACACCTCACCGAGTCGTAGACGTGTCCTAGCGGGAAAACCAGCCGTCCAGGCTGTCTCATCCTGAGTTGTCCGTCGATGTCCGGCCCCTGTTCCTGGATTGTGGCGCAGGCCACCTCCATGGAACCGTATGGGGACTCGTGAGGGGGGAGTGAAGGATCCATGTACGCGAGGCCTCGGTTGCCCGACCCGGTACGGAGGGCCGCGGTACGCGCGGTCGTCATCGTCGCGCTGGCGCTGGTGCAGTTGATGGTCGCCGTACTGTGTTCCCTCGCCGGGGTGTGGCTCGCGTTCCCGATGGTGCTCGCCACCGTCGCCAGTACTGTCGTGGCGACCTGGGGAGTGCTGGATGTGTGGGTGACCCGGCAAGTGTGGATGCAGCGGCACGGCGTGGTCTCCGAGCCCAGCAGCGCGGCTCGCGCGCGAGCGCGCGCCCGCGCGCAGCGGGGTTAGGTGCTGTCCGGCAGTCTGACACCGAGTCACGACCCGCCCGGTTCACGACTCCGCGTGCGGGCCGGGGGCCTGAGCCGGGACCCGGTGCTCCCGGCCGGTCTCCTCCGGACGGCGGAACATCCGCGTCGCGGTGATCTCGCCGTGCACCGGCTCCCCGTCGGGGTCCTGCTGCGGCAGCCCGGGCCGCAGGTGCTCCTCGACGCTGATGTACTTCAGCCCCGCCCGCAGGTCGGCGTCGTTGCGCATCCGGACGACGAGAGGGAACTCGGCGAGCGCCGTGGTGTCGAACAGTCCCGTGGTGTAGAGCAGCTGAACGCCGAGGGCGTCGGCGACGGCGCGCTGGAGCTCCAGCAGATAGGTGGCGTTGGCCCGGCCGATGGGGTTGTCGAGGAACAGCGTGCCCGCGTGCCGGCGTCTTTCGTGGCCTCGGTCGTTGCTGCGCAGGGCCGCCATGGTGCAGTAGAGCGCGATGGCGGCGGTGAGCAGCTGGCCGCCGGAGAAGACATCGCCCATCTGGCCGACGGGGACGCGTTCCGCCCGCAGCACCGCGTCGGGCTTGAGGATCTCCACGGACACGCCACGCGGCCGGAGCGCCGCGTGCACGCCCCGCAGCAGCAGCGACATCCCGTCCCGGCGCAGGTCGGAGTTCTTCCGTACGGCCGCGCGGGTCGCTTCGTCGATGACCTCACCCAGGCACTCGGCCAGCGTGCCCTGATCGGGGTCGTCGAAGCGGATGCGCAGGAACTCCTGCCCCGACCATTCCCCCAGTCCCTCCGGCAGCCGCGAGAGGCGCTGCGCGGCTCGCAGGGTCGCGAGCGAGGACTCGACGAGACCCCGCAGCCGGTCGACGATGATGTCGCGGTTGCGCTCCAGCTGCTCCAGCTCATCGCTCAGCACACGGAGGCGGGGCGCGAAGGCGTCGGCCCAGGAGTCGGCGTGCTCGGGCAGGGCGGCGGCGGGCAGTTCGCGGATCTGCTGCCGGGCCGGGGTGCGCACCTGCTCGTAGCGGGCGGAGTTGGCGTGCCGGACGAGCACGTCGCAGGCCTCCCGTACGGCCTGCTCCGCGGCGGAGAGATCACCGGCACAGCCGCGGAGCGACCGGCGCGCCTCGGCGGCGGACCGGCGGGCGTCCGCGGGAGAGCCTGCGTACGGCTCGGGGGGCTGGTCTCCCTCCTCCGTCCCCGCGGTGTGCGCGTCGCGCAGCAGATCGCGGAGCATGGCGGCGGTCTCCTCGAAGCCGTCCGCCGCGTCCTCGGCGATCCGGTGGGCGTGGACCAGTTCGGTATGTGCCGCACGTGCCGTGTCCCATTCCTCGCGGGAGGCGGCCAGTTCTGCATTGGCGGTGCGCAGCAGGGTCTGCGCCTGCTCCGCGTCGTGCGGCAGCAGGCCGTCGGGGAGAGCGGTGTGGGCGTCGCCCTCGGCCGGTGCGAGGCGCTCCGCCTCACCGCGCAGCCTGCCGAGCTGTTCGCTCGCGGTGGACGCGCGGGACTCCAGCATCTGCACCAGGGACTCGGCGCGCGCGGCGGCGGCCTGGCGGGCGGGCCCGTCGGCACCGTCCGGACCTTCCAGAAGCTGTGCGGCCCGGGTTCGGACCTTGTTGGTGAGCCGGTCGAGGGCGGCGAGCGCGGCGGACTCGTCACCCTCGGCGCGGGCCTGCTCGGCACGCAGGTCGGCGCCGACGCCGACCTTCTCGTACAGCTGCGAGGCCGACAGGTACGCGCCGCGGAGCGCGGGCAAGGAAGTACCCGCGGGCGGGGCGCTGTCTTCGGTGGCCGTGATCCCGGTGTCCTCGGCGTTCGCGGCGCTCTCCGCGTCCTCGGGAACCCCCGCGATGTCCGCACGTTCGGCCCGCAGTGTGCGGGCGGTGCGCCGGGCGTCGTCAGCGGAACGCTGTGCCGACCGCCGGTCTTCGTCTGCGGCGCGGGCCCGTTCCAGACACTCCGCCGCCCGCTCCTGCGCCGCCGCCGATTCCTCGCTCAGCGCGCGCAGCCGGGACTGCCAGCCGGTCCGTTCACGCAGCCGGAAGGCAAGGCCGGCCAGGGCGTCGGCGCCGCGCCGCGCGCGCTGCGCCTGCTCCTGCCGCTCCTCGCGTACCCGGGCGGTCTCGGCGGCGGCCTCGTCCGCCTCCGCAGCCGCGGTACGGGCCTGCGCGAGGCGCTGCCGGGATTCCTCCGCCGCGGCACGGGTGGTGGCCGCGGCGACGGCCAGTTCGGCCAGCCGCCCCCGCGGGCAGCCGGTACGCCAGGAGGCGAGCCGCGCCACGAGTGTCCGGTCACCGGCGAGGCGGGCGGCGAGGGTCCGGATCTCCTCGTCACGGGCCACTGCCCGTTCGCGCAGCTGCCGCCGCTCCTCGTCGGCGGCCGATTCGTCGTGCAGGGCCGGGTTGGGGGGCACCAGGAAGACGTCACCGCGCTGCCGCGTGCCGGCATCCCCTGCCGACGTGGGGGCGAGGAGGGCCGCGGCCGTGCCCACCGCCACCGCGGACCTGGGCAGCAGCCCGGCTCCGGCGAGTACGTCGCGGGCACGGGCGTGGCTCGCGGGGTCGGTGATGATGACGCCGTCCACCAGCTCGGGGCGGGTCCCGAGCACGGCGGCGTGATCAGCCGGGTCGACGGCCTGTGCGAGGTAGCGCCAGCCCGAGAGAGCGGGGACGCCGTGCTCGCCGAGAAAGTCGACGGTGGCGGCGACGTCGGGGCCGGGCGGCAGCAGTCCGCCGTCACCGAGCGCGCCCAGCATGCGGGAATCCTCGGCGGCGGCCGTGCGCAGCTCGAAGAGCTGCCGCTCCGAGGCGACGACGGCGTCCTCGAGGAGCTCTGCGAGCGCGTCGCCGTTGCGGTCCACCTGCTCGGCGCTGAGCTGGCCCTGGGCACCGTCGTCCGGGCCCGGACCGGCTGCCGGATCACCGTGGGCGGACATGGTCATGGGGCTGCCGTCGGCATCCTCGCGCTGACCCGGCAGGCCGGAGCCGAACCCCGGCGCTGCCTGCGGGCCCGGCGGCAGGCCGAGGAGGTCGGCCAGTCGGTTCTCGGCGCCCAGGGACTCGGCGGTGCGGCGGTCCGCGGCGTGCGCCGAGGCCGCCGCGTCGGC
>NZ_JBOHCV010000508.1:0-14963 GCF_050698815.1 Streptomyces sp. | reverse complement strand
GCCGGTCACCGGGCTCGTGATGCGCGGCACATACGAGCCCATGCCAAAGCCCTTGTCTCGGATCCAGTTGCTCTGGCACAGGTTCTGGCCGCCGCCCGCTCCGGCGTACGCCATTGCTCCCATCAGTACGGCGACGCCGAGCTCACTGGGGAACTGGCCTATGTGCGTCGCGCCTTGCGGCAGGTCCGCCCAGCTGGACGCCTTCACAGCGAAGATCACAGCCAGTGCGAAGAACCCGCCGATCACCGCGACCTTCAGGAACAGCAGCCGCTCCAGCGCGGTGTAGACGACGGGCGCGAGCGTGAGGATCGCACCGATGCACGGGAGCATGACGAGCGCGATGAGGGTGGGATTGCCGCCGAAGACGTAGGACGCCATGGTGGCGGAGCTGGTGACCCAGCCTGGCCAGAGGTTCGCCGCGTACGTCAGCAGCACCATCACCGCGCCCCAGTGCCGCCAGTACCGGTTGAAGCCGGTCATGGCGGTCTCGCCGGTGGCGAGCGTGTAGCGCTCGATCTCCATGTTCAGGAACCACTGGGTGATCACGCCGACGACCGCGGCCCACAGGAAGACGAGACCGGCCTGCGAGGCGATGTAGGGCCAGAGGATGAACTCGCCGGAGGCGAGACCCACCCCGGCGCCGACGATGCCGGGGCCGATGATCTTCCAGGTCTGCTGGGGCGGTGGTGGAAGCTCCCGTACCTGGGGCGGCGGCAGATTGCGGGTGCTCATGGGGAAGGGGGCGTCGGCAGGGCGGCCTGTGCCGCTTCTGTCGTCCGTGTGCGTCATCGGGGAATGCCTCTCTTCGGCGGGGCCGGGTCGCGCGGACACGTAATATGGGCGGCAATCATCGAATGATTCGATGAGTGCGTCCAGGGGGTGGACAAAGATCGTGGAGCGGTACCCGACCATGCACCAGCGAGTCGTCGACGAGCTCGGCCGCCGTATCGTGAACGGTCTGGTGGAACCGGACCGTCCGCTGCCCGTCGAGGACGCCCTCGCCGCCGAGCTCGGTGTCAGCCGTGGCGCGCTGCGTGAGGCGGTGAAGGCCCTCGCCGCCAAGGGGATGCTGCGGACCCGCCCCCGCACCGGCACACGCGTACTGACTCAGGAACACTGGAACCACCTGGACCGCGACGTGCTGCGCTGGCAACTGACCGGCGATCCGGGGCGGTTGCTGCGCGACACCGGCGAACTGCGCCGTGCCGTCGAGCCCGAGGCCGCCCGGCTGGCGGCCGGCCGGGCCGGGCCCGGTCACATACGGGCCATGTTCGACGCACTGGCGGCGATGGAGTCCGCCGCGGCGCACCCAGGTCTCGGGGAGTACGTCGAGGCCGACATCGCCTTCCACCGCGCGCTGCTGGACGCGAGCGGCAACCGGCTCCTCGGCTCGCTGGGCCGGGCAGTCGACGTCGCCCTGGAGCACAGCTTCGCGGTGAGTTCGCAGCGACGAGGAGCGGTCGAAGCCTCGCTTCCCTCCCACCGCGCCCTCGCGGAAGCCGTGGCAGGCGGCCGGCCGCTGGAGGCATCGGCGGCCATCCTGTCGATCATCGTTTCCGCGGAGCAGGAGATCGCCCGTTCACCGGGACTGCCCCGGTGAACCGGCGGAGAGCGCGTGGAGGTCGCGAGCATTGCGGTGTTCATGCACCTCCGGGACTCGAAAGTCCTCGGCCCTGTCCTGACAGCCACACCCCGGGCGTGGGCCGGGTTCGGCGGGCTGGCCGCTGGCCGACATAGACCGGCTGGCACAGCACTACATCGGGAAGCGGTATCCGCGGCGGGATCGCCGCCGGGTCAGTGCCTGGATCGAGATCGACAGGTGGCACGGCTGGGGATCGTTGAAGGACAGCAGCCAGGCAGGGTGAACCTGCAAGAGGTGAGCACGGCCGTGTTCGTCCCCATGCTCAGCGCGCGGCTATCGGGCGTCCGGTCTCGAGGGTGGCGAGCTGCCGGTCGTGCGGCTTGCCGAGGAGAAGCAGCGCCGACGTCGCGCCACTCAGGGCGAGGAACATGTCCCACTGGGTGTCCCACACGTCGCCCTGGGTGGCGAGGAAGTCGTCCGCACCTGAGCCCCCGATCAGCGCGGCCCACCATTCGATCAGCTCGAAGAAGGCGCTGAAGGCCAGGCAGCCGCAGACGACGAGCGGTGCCAGCCAGCGGCTGCCGCGCAGCGGCGAGCGCCGGACCAGGATCTCCCTCACCAGGATCGCGGGCACGAACCCCTGTACGAAGTGGCCTATCCGGTCGTAGGGGTTGCGTGCCAGGCCGAGTCCGTCCTGCAGCCACTCGCCGAGCGGGACGCGCGCGTAGGTGTAGTGGCCGCCCAGGACGAGGACCAGAGCGTGCAGCGCGAGCAGACAGCACAGCAGCGCGGTGAGGGGAAAGCGACGCCACACCAGCACGGCGAGCGGGACGCCGAGGATGACCCAGAACGTCTCCATCAGCCAGGTGGCGCGGTCGTAGGGCGCTACACCGGACACGAGCAGCGCGGCCGTCACCGTGATCACCAGCGCGGTCGGCAGGGAGAAGCGCACGCGGCGCCTCGTGGACGAGGCGGATGAAGCGGACGAGGACGTGGACATCTGGGCCATCCCGGAGTGAGCTGCTGTCGGGCACCGCGTGCTTGCGGTGTGCATGCCGAGGGCCGACCGTACCCTCACGCCGTCGCACTCCTGTCCCCCTGGTTGCCGTCGGGGATCAGGTAACCGCTCCGGGGTTCATGGGCGGAACTACGCCTGACAGGGCTGGTCGGCGGCCGAAGCACAATACCGTTCATCAGCACCAGCGGACCCGGAACGGCGCGATACCTCAACGGCATCAATCCGAAGAAGAGGTAGCCGTCGACCGCGAACCGCGGTTGCCAACCTGATTGTTCAAACCAGCAATTTTGGCATGATTGTTGACAGGAGGGATCATTCCCCAACTTATCGACCGCTCGACGATGGAGTCGGTCTTCCCCCCGGAGCAGTTGGTGACCCTGGAGGACGGGAAACTTCCCGCCGGTTTCCACGAGCCGGCCCGTTCACTCCTGACCACAGTTGGCCTCCCCGATGACCGAAGCTCCTTCTTCGTACTCGACGGCGGGCTGTTCGGTGGGGAAACCCCCAACAGGTTCCGCCGCTGTTCGGAGCTGCGCTACTTCTCCCGCTACACGGAAATGTCGAAAGGCTGGGGCAACTGGCTGGTCATCGGAGGAATCTTCGATGACGTCGTGACTCTCGACCCTGTTTCAGGAGCCGTCTACTGCCTGCCGGACGGCGAATACCAGTCGTGCGCGTACACGCTGAATCAGAGCCTCGACTCCTTCCTCCACTTCCTCTACCTTCTCGAACTCGAGCGCCCCAACTACGACTTCACCGTCTCCGACGACATCCCCGACTCGGAAGGCGTCGCGGAGTCGCTGCGGGAGCGCATGATCCGCGCCGATTCCCTCCCCTTCGAAGGCGTCGAGCCTGCCTGGTCTGAGGACTTCGACTGGGAGGCCGAGGACGCGCCTCGCATGCCGGCGTGGGATGTTGTCCTTTCGAATGTGTACGAGTCCATTGGCTAGCTGCCCGGTCAGTGCTTCCGGGCCAGGACGAGGCGGCCGCGGGGGGAGCCGTCCGCTCGCCGCCCCAGGCCCGGCAGCGGGAGCGTTCCCACCCGGAAACCCGCCCGGGTCAGCTCCTCGCGCACCTCGGGAAGCGGGAAGGTCCGGTAGTACATGACGAAGGGCGGGTGCCACAGCGCGTTGCGCACCCGCATCGCCGCGTCGAAGGCCCACAGCTGCCAGTACGGTCCGGAACCGACCCGGGGCGGCGCGCCGACGGGAAAGGCGAACAAGCCGCCAGGCCGCAGTGTCGCGTGCACCTGCGTGAAGAGGCTGGGGCGCTCTCGGGCGAGGAAGTGGCCGAAAGCGCCGAAGCTGACCGCGAGATCGAATGCCCCGCCTGTCCGCACGGGCATGGCCCGCACGTCCGCGCGCACCCAGCTCACCGTCGGCGTCGTTGGCCCCCCGGAGTGGGAGCGCCGCGCCTCGTCCAGCATGCCGCTGCTGAAGTCGACGCCGACGACGCGGCGTTCGCATACCCGGCGGAGTACGCCCGTGCCCGCGCCGGTGCCGCAGCAGATGTCCAGGCCGCTGCTGAACGGCCCGAGTGGGCGGAGAGCGGCGGTCACGGCGTCCAGCACTTTGTCCGCTGTGCGGTAGGGCGTACGGTCGAACTTGGGTGCCAGCAGATCGTAGCCGTGCTCGACCGACGAGAGTGCCTGAACGGCGAGTTCCCGCAACGTCGGACCCTGTGAGGCTGACATCCGCGTCAGCCTACGCCACAGCGCTCTGTGCTCCGCCGGTCGCACGGAGGAGTCCCCATCGCGCTCGGGACGGCGGCTCCGTTGACAGGTTCAACCGGTGTTGCTTCGCTTGCAACAAGCGCTTTCTGTCTCGGTATTGGAGCGTTCAGATGCCGCTTTCGCGTCGCGCGTTGCTCTCCGTGGTTCCCGCCGCGTCCCTGCTGGCGGTGGCGCAGCCGCTGCGAGCGCACGCCGCCGCCGTCCGGACCGCGTCCGCCGGAACGGCCTCCGAACACGCCACGCTGATCGCCAACACGCTCGCGATGTTCGCCGGCACCGCCGAGTCCAACGCCCGGCCCGAGGCCGCGTCGAGGCTCGCGTCCATCGAGTCGACGGCGCGGACCCGCCTCACCGCCATGGACGAGGCCGCGCAGGGGGAGCTCTTCGCGGGCGTCCCGCTCGGCACGAGCGATGCCAACCTGAACAAGTCCTTCGAGTACCTCTACGAGATATCCCTCGCGACGCGCATAGCCGGACGGTCGGCGGAGTCGGACCTCCGCGACAGTCCGGCCGTCCAGCGGCGGGTGATCGACGGCCTCGTCCGCCTCCACGACGACTACTACGGCGACCAGTCGAAGGGCTACTACGGCAACTGGTTCAACTGGGAGATCGGCATCTCCTCCCACGTGAGCAAGATCCTCGTCCTCCTCGCGGAGGCGATCGCCTCGTACAAGCCCGGCCTCCCGGCCGCCTACGTCGCCTCGATGGACGCCTACCTGCGCAACGGCAAGGACGGTGACGTCGACCTCGACTCCCGCTTCCACACCGGCGCCAACCTCGCCGACATCACCACGAACCGCATCCTCCAGGGCGCCGCCCTCGGCGACGACGCCCGTGTCACCAAGGCCGTCGCCGACCAGCTCACCGTCTACGCGGCCATCGACCCCTACGGCCTCCGGCACGGCGTCACCGACGGCTTCTACGCGGACGGCTCCTTCGTCCAGCACGCCTCCGTTGCCTATACGGGCTCCTACGGCAAGGGCCTCCTGACCCGCTCCGTCCAGACCGTAAAGATCCTCGACGGTACGAGCTACGTGCCCGCCGGCAAGCTCACGGGTGTCATTCAGGGCTGGGTGGCCGACAGCTTCGCCCCGCTGATCTTCGAGGGCTGGATGATGGAGATCGTCAAGGGCCGCAGCGTCTCCCGTACGGCCGGCGGGTATGCCGACGTCGCCGCCGTGGCCGAGGCCGTGGCCGACCTCTCCGCCTACGTCGCGTCCGGCGCGGACGCCACGGCCCTGGAGGGCTACGTCAAGTTCCTGCGGGAGACCTCGAAGGCCCCACCGGACCCGTCACGCTTCGTCTCCCCGGTCAGCGTGGTCCGCTACGCCGACATCCTCGGCTCGCCGGTCCCCGCGCGCGACCTCCAGGCGGCCGAACACAGCACCGCGTTCAACGCGATGGACCGGACCGTCCACCGGCGGCCCGGCTACGCCTTCGCCCTGGCCCGCAGTTCCAGCCGGATCAGCAAGTACGAGTACATGAGCGGCGAGAACCTCATGCCGTGGTTCCAGGGCGACGGCGCCCACTACCTCTACCTCTCCGGCCAGGACCAGGCCCGGGCGTTCGGCGTCGACCACTACACGGCCGTACTGCCCCACCGCCTCGCCGGTGTGACCGCGCCCGCCGAGACCCGCCGCACCGTCCCCGAGCTCTACGGCAAACTCTGGTACGACAATCCCGAGCGCGGCTTCACCTCCTCGTCGGAGAAGCAGAACACCTACGTCTACTTCCCCCGCGGCACCAACGACTTCTCCGGCGGCGCCGTGCTCGGGGCCTACGGCGCCGCCGGGATGGTCCTCGCCGACGACGTCGCGTACGCCGCGAAGCAGGCCGGCCTCCTCCCCGGCGACTTCGTCGCCTACCGCAACGCCCGCGCCACGAAGTCGTGGTTCATGCTCGACGACGAGATCGTCGTGCTCGCCGCGGGGGTCGGTGATCCGGCGGGCCGCCCGGTGACGACCACCGTCGACAGCCGGATCGCCGACCCGTCCGACACCGTCACCCTCACCGGCGAACTCCAGAACGGAACAGCCTGGTCCGGTACCGGCACCGGACCCCTGGCATGGCTGCGCTGCGCCGGCGCGGGAGGCGGGAACACCTCCGTCGGGTACGCCTTCCTGGACGGCCCGGACCCCACCGTCGCCCTGGACACGGTCACCCGCAGCCAACGCGTCGTCCGCCTGTCCAACCCCGACACAAAGGTTCGTAAGCAGGTCTTCTCCGTCTCGGTCGACCAGCCGGCCGGCGCGCCGCTCACGGAGATGGCGTACGTGCTCGTACCGAACGCCTCCGAGGAGAAGCTGAGGTCCTACGCCGGCGGCCCGGTGTCCGTCCTGGCCAACACCGTGCGCGTGCAGATGGTCAAGCACACGGGCCTCGGCATCCTCACCGCCAACGTCTTCGCCCGGGGCGGGCACCGCTCCGGGCACCTGTCCACCGACGGCCCTGCGTCGGTGGTCCTCCGGGAGGGGCCCAACAGGACCGTCTCGATCGCCGTCAGCGACCCGACGATGGAGCAGGACACCCTCGCGGTCACCGTCCACGGCCGCAGGCTGCGGGTGGTCTCGGCGGACGACGGCGTCCGCGTCCGGAGGGTCCACGGCGGTACGCGCGTCGACGTCACCACGCGTCACGCCTACGGCCGGAGCTTCACGGCCACCCTGCGGTAACCGCCGCACGGGCTTGGGGCTCAGCGGTCTGCCAGAGCTCCGCTGTCCGTGCCGAGGCTGGCGCGGTCGGCGGCCGCACGGCCGCTCGTCCAGCCCTCCCAGTCGCTGACCCGCGCCGACCGGGCGTGGGTGAGCTGCGGGAACATTCGCTCGGTCGCGTCCTCGACCGCCTCATGGCGGGCGGCGAGTACCGGCAGCAGGCCCGGCGTGCCGGGCAGGTCCGCCTGGCCGGGGCTCGCCACGGCGTCCGCGGCCACGGCGGAGTCGGTGGCCTGGGACGTGGCCTCGGTGAGCCGCTCGCCGATCCTGGTCGCGTAGGAGAGCAGGAACGACTGCCGGAAGGAGCGGGTACGGCTGCCGCCGCTCGCCGGCCTGCGTCCGTGTCCGCTCTCGGCCTGGAGGGCCGCGTTCGCCTGGACCAGCAGCGAGGTGTAGAGCAGCTCCACCGAGTCCAGGTCGGCCTCGAATCCGACGACCGTGGCGAAACCGAGGTGCTTCGACCAGACCGAACGGCAGCGGTTCGCGTCCGCCACCACGTTGAGCAGCACGGCCTTCGGCTGCTCATACGGGTTGTCCACTCCCAGCCGGATGCAGGCCGGGGCGTCGCGGCTGCCGCCACGTGCCGCCAGCAGGGCCTCGCTGATGCTGTGCTCGGCCATCAGCTGCTGCGCCTTGGCCGTGAACGCCTCGGCCTCCTCCGGGAATTCGGTCGACTCGGCCTTCTCCAGCAGGGCGCGGATACGCCCCAGCATCCGTGGCTCCCTGCCGCCGGACGGCGCCGCGGGACGGGCCGCCGTGGCGGACGCGGAGGCCGACGCGGAGGCGTTCGGCGGCGGACAGAGCTGCTCGAGTCCGGGCAGCCAGGACAGCAGCCGCACGACCTCGAACAGGCAGATCGCCGTCCCGAAGCGGTCCAGCTTCTCGCGGGCCGCGAAGCCCGGCAGCCACTCCTCGTCGGAGCCCCACCACGGGTGCGCCTCCAGGTCGTTCAGCTGCGCCTCCCAGCGGTGGTGCAGACCCGCGACCGAGTACCGCCGTGCTTCGGAGGCGATCAGGTCCACCGCGAGGCGGCCATGGCGGACCTTGAGCTCCCTGCGTACGGCACGCGAAACGTCCGCGGGCTGCCAGCCGTTCCGCCACAGGGCGCCGAAGAGCCGGTCGGTCGTCACCAGCACGGCCCGGCTGAGCGTGGGCCAGCGCTGCTCGGAGGAGGCAAGCCAGGAGGCCGCGGAATCGATCTCCAGCGCGGCACGCTCCTCGGGAGCCTCGATCACCTCGCGGGCGGCCAGCTCCAGCTGATCCGCGAGCGAGGAGTGCCGCGGCGGCGGTACGAACCCGGACGGGCCGTCACGGAAACCCTCGCCGAAGCCACTGCCGTCGCCCCCGAACGTGCCGCCCGGCGCCGTCGCCTGCCGCTGGTCACGGTTCCCCGCCTGCTGCCGGCGCTGCTTCTGCTTGGCCTTGCGGCGCTCCTGGTTGTGCTTCCCCATGGTTCCCGTCCTGGCTGGTCCGCCGTTCCGTGCGGCGACCCAGCCTGACAGACCACGCCGACAGCCCGGGCGCAGACCGTGGCGTTGCTCGCCAAGATCAGGCTTCGATGTCGACTCCGTAGTCGCGGGCCAGCGCGTCGAGGCCGCGGTCATAACCCTGGCCGACGGCCCGGAATCGCCACAGCGGCCCGCGGCGGTAGATCTCGGCGAGGATCATGGTGCGCTCGGTTGTGCCGGCGTCCAGAGCAGCTTGGGCCAGGGGCTTCGCGCTGCTGTCGGCTCCGGTTGTGACCTGGACGCCGCCGACGTCGCCGAAGGTCGAGGAGCCGTCGATCGCGGCAGCGATCACGATCTTGCGAGCTGCTGGTGGCAGTGCGGTGAGGTCGCTGGTGATGGTTTGTCCGGTCGGTCCGTCGGTGAGTAGCCGTACTGCCCCGTCCGGGCTTTCCGGCGTTCCGTAGAAGATGAAGTTCTCGTCGCGGGAAACCTGGTCCTCTTCATCCAGGATGAATGCGACGAGGTCGACCTCGCAGTTGGTCTGAGGGGCCCAGCCGGCGGTGACGCTCCAGGCGGGCGCGAGCACGGGATAGGGCAGATCGATGACGCCGCCTCTTGGCAGGACCTGCGGAGTCTGCCGTTGGCCTGGGGGCCGGATCGCATGGTTGATAACGGGTGCGCTGAGCCAGTCTTCGTCATAGGTGGGGATTTCCAGAGAGACGATCCGGCGCATGCGGCGGTCGGTCTCGCCCCCGGCGAGCAGCACGACGTCGGTGACGCTGGCGGAGAGGTTGATCGCAGCGGCTGCGCCCATCTCGACGACCTGGACCCGGGCGGCCGCGGCTATCGGGTGCGTACCACCCAGGATGAGCACGCGTCGTCCGGCCAGAGGCTTTTCTGCCTGCGGCGTTTCGAGGGTGGGGCTGTGGGCCCAGATGTCGTCCTCCGGCTCGCGGGCGGCCGGAACGAGAACTCCTTCCTCCGGTGGCAGGGGCTTGCTTGGCTGCGGCAGCCAGGGTTCCGTTTGAGTGTCCGTGACCCCCTGCTGGTCATGCGGTGTTCCAGGACGTACTTCGACCAGCAGTCGGACGAGGGTGTGCTCGTCGATGACAGGCACACCCTCCTCTTGGGCGCGCCGGGCCTTCGCGGATCCCGAGGTCTGATCGTTGGTGACGAGGACGCTGCTGTGCCGACTGACGCAAGACATCACGTTCAGGCCGGCAGCAACGGATCGGGCGACCAGTTCCGCGCGTGATGCCTTCGTCTCGCCGGTGATGGCGATCTTCATGCCTTGTGTCAGGAGGCCGCCGGGAGACAGACGCCCGGGATTGCGGTACGCGCATGGGGTCTTGGGCGGCTTCGGCACGAACTGCGCGTCCTGTCGGGGCGGGCAGGCCACCAAGGGCAGCGGAAGACCGAGCTGGCTGGCTTTCTTCAGTGAGGCGCGCAGCACTCCGGCCAGTACACGCGTGTCGTCCAGTGCATCGTGCGCCTTCAACTGCTGGACGCCGTAGTGAGCGGCGAGCGTGCCCAGGCGCAGATCATCGGTGGGTGGGTCGACCTGCCGGTTCAATGCCAGCGTGCACAGTCGCTGCGATACGGGCAGCCACGTCCGTGCCCGGGCGAACTCGTGCGCCAGGAACTCGTAGTCGAACTGCGCGTTGTGCGCGACCATTACGCGATCTTGCAGCATGGCCCCGATACGGCCGGCGACCTGCTCGAAGGTGGGAGCGCCCCGTAACTGGTCAGCCGTCAGCCCGTGTATGTGCACCGGCCCGGGATCGCAGCCGGGGTTCACCAGGGTCGAGAACTCACCCGTCTGCTCGCCATCCGGGCCGACCGTTACGACGGCGATGGACAGTACCCGGTGCTGACGTGGCACCAGACCTGAGGTTTCCACGTCCACGAGTGCCCAATCGAGGGCGTAGTCCGACGAGTTGGGCAGGGCGCGGGAGGCGAAGGTGAGACTCATGGCAGCAAGGATGGCCAGGTATCCAGCACTCTTTCAACCTACATGGCTATTTTCTCTCTTCTGTACTATTTCAAGTTGGCCCGCTGCTGCGTCCCACTGATTGGCACCTGATCCCCCCCGGGGACGCCGTTCCTCTGGTACTACCAACGCATGGGGATCGAGCGATTCATCGGCATTGACCTGGCTTGGGCGCAGAGCGGAGCCCGTACCAAGCCCAATGAGACGGGCGTCGCCGCCATCGACAGCCGCGGCGGAGTGATCGAATGCGGATGGACCCGTGGGGTGGACGAGACGATGTCATGGCTTGCCCGTCTGGCTGTCGACGGATCGACACTGGCCTTCATCGACGCACCGCTGGTTGTTGACAACCCGGCTGGCCAGCGGCCGTGCGAACGGCAGGTCGGCCAGAGGTACGGCCGTTGGAAGGTGAGCGCGAACAGCACCAACCAGAGCTCTCCTCGCCAGGCCGGAGTGCTCCTGCGTGAACGGCTGCAGGAGTCGGGCTGGACTTACGACGACGGCAGGCACGGGCCACCGACGAGTGGGTCGGTCATTTCTGAGTGCTATCCGTACACCACCTTGGTCGGAGCGGCTGAGCTGGGCTACGACCAGGAGCGCCCAACGTACAAACGCCGGCCAGCACGAGTACCGAGGGCGCAGTGGCGAGTGGTGCGGGCGGAAGAGTGCGACAAGCTGATAGCGCGCATGGTGGCCCTCGCCACCGCGGATCCGCCCCTCCTCCTCTCCTCCCACCCGGTCTCCCGCCAACTGACCGATGAGCCCACGCCTCAGCGGGAAGCGGACTACAAGCATCGGGAGGACCTCATCGACGCGCTGCTGTGTGCCTGGACAGCGGCACTGTGGTCCCGGCACGGACTCACGCGCTCCCAAGTGCTCGGAGCAGACAGCTCCCTACCGCCCGGATGCGCTCCCACCATCATCGCCCCGGCCCGACCCGAGCAGCGGTGTGACGGCGCGGCGATCTGATCCGAATGCGAACTCAGCAACGCCGGTGCGGCCGGGAGGCGCGGAGAGGCCGCCTCCGCTGAACCGTGATTCCGGTGTGGCCCGCACTGGCTGGACCATCGAGTCCTCAGCCTGAGCGGGCTCTGCGCGTGAGTGTCAGCCCCCGGGCCTTCCAAGGCATCTGTCCGCTCCAGGCCCATCAACTTTGGCGGATAGCTCGCCGCTCAGGGGTGATCGAGGCCCTGGTCGAACGCCACCAGCACTTGGACCAGATGAACGACGAGGGCGAGGGTGATGACCACGGCGAGGATCAACAGGACGATGTGGAGGCGGCGTTTGGCCTCGCGTGCGCGGATCGGCCGCAGTCTCTCATCGTCCATCAGCGACTGGCCCCGCGCGCTCGGTGGCGTATCAGTGCGGCGAGCAGCAGCAGGGTGAAGGCCGCCGCGATCACGGTGATTCCGAGCTGATCCAGGCTTCCCGCGAGCCACCGCTGTACGGTGCCGGCGGTGTCGATCACCGGGTCGGCGCCCTGTCCGCCGCGGAATACGCGGATCTCGTACCAGCCGTAGTAGGCGGTGTAGGCGCCGACGAGCAGCAGGAGCGCACCGCCCAGGCGGGCGGCGAGCGCGCCAAGTCGCCGCAGTTGGCCGACGGTTGAGTGCCGGGTCAGCGCCACGGTGAGGGCCGCGGCGCCGGTGATCGCCCCCATCCCGGCCGCGTACGCCCCGAACAGCAGCAGCCCTTCAGCAGTAGATCCGCTGCGAAACGCCGAGACGACGATCGCGAGAAAGGGCGCGATCGTGCAGCCGAGCGAGGCGATGGCGTACGCGCCGCCGAACAGCGCCATCGAGGGCGCCGACCGGGTCACGCCGGGGGCCCGGCGGAGCTTTGGCAGCAGCGCGGGCAGGTCACGCCCGGCCAGCAGCCAGAGACCGGCCCCGGCGAGAAGCAGGCCGAAGACGACGGTGAACCAGGGCAGATGCTGCTGCACCTGGCTGGCGACCGGTGCGACAGCCAGCCCGAAGAGCCCGAAGACCGCCGCGAATCCCAGGGTCATGGCGGCGGTCGCCGCCAGCGCGCGGCCGACGGCGGCGGTCCGGGTGGGGGAGTCGTCGCCGAGTACGAGCAGGGACAGGTAGGCGGGCAGCAGGGCGAACCCGCAGGGGTTCACGGCCGCGAGCATGCCCGCGGTCAGGGCCAGGACGAGCGGCAGGTCGGCCATCACCGTCAGCCGGTGAGGTCTGTGACGAGCTTGTCCAGCTCGGCGGGGCTGCCGGGAACCCCCTCATGGACCGTCTTGCCGTTCTTGTCGAGCAAGACGTACGAACTCTGCTGGGTGATCCCGAACTTCTTCCAGACACTTCCCTTCTGGTCGTTGAGGTGCGGGAAGTTGCCGACCTTCTGGGCGCTGACGAAGCCGCGCATGGGCTTGGTCTTGTCCAGCCCGGCAACGCCGACGAAGTTCACCTTGCCCTTGTACTTGCCGGCTAGCTTCGCCGTGTGCGCGGCCTGGCCCTGGCACGTACCGCACCAGGGCGCCCAGAACCACAGCACGGCCGGCTTGTCGGCCAGCTTCTTGCCCTTGAACGGCTTGCCGTCGAGCGTCGTGCCGGCGAACCGCAGCGACGCGGGGACGCCTCCCCGGTCCGGGGCCTCGGCAGACGCGGACGCCGACGTGGACTCCTTCGGCGCCTCGTCGGCGGCGGGCTGCTTCTCGGCAGATCCTTCCGCGCCGCAGCCGGTCACCGCGAACGCACCCGCTGCGAGCAGGGCGGTGAGGAGTACGCGAGTTCCATTGGCACGCATCATCGGGTTCCTTGGGTGACTGAGTCGGGCTCGTGTCGGGCCCGTCACCCTAGGGTCTCGCGAACGACGTCAGTCGATCCTTAGCAGCGGCTTACCAAACGGTGACGCCTCGCTGCTGCCCGCCCTCGCCCCCCAAGCCAGTTGGCCGGACGTGACCGCCATTGGTGCCGGCGTCCGGGCCGGGAACCTCGGACACCTCGAGGAATGCTTGCCCCTGAGTCTCGGGGGTTGCCGGGGGCCTCGGCCCTTCGTACGGTCGTCGGCATGGCACGGGTACGGATCGCCGCTGACGTGATCGGACGCCGGAAGGGCTTCGGCCTGCTCGCCGCGGCCGTTCTCTCCGTAGCCATGGCCTGCTCCTCCTGCTCTTCGGAGGGGTCCGACAAGGAGCGCGGGCCGGAGAGCAGCGCCGGCGGCCAGGTCGAGCGGGACACCGGGGCGGAGAAGGACCCGTACAAGGGCTCGCGGAAGGGCCCGTACAAGGTGCGTACCCAGACCGTCCCGGCCGACGACGTGCGCGGCGACTTTGGCGGCGGCACCGTCTACTACCCGGCCGACGGCAGCAAGGACTACGGCGTGATCGCCGCCTCGCCCGGGCTCGGCGCGGACGAGGCGATGGTCGCCCCTTACGGTGAGCTCCTCGCCTCCCACGGCTTCGTACTGATCACGTTCGACACCAAGACGCTGGAGGACTCGCCCGCACAGCGAGGCCGCCAACTGCTGCACGCGCTCGACTACGCGACGGAACGCAGCGCAGCCGCCGGCCGGGCGGATCCCGAACGCCTCGGTGTGCTGGGCCACTCGATGGGCGGCGGCGGAGCCCTGTTCGCGGCATCCAGGAAGCCGGAGATCAAGGCCGCGGTGCCGCTGACCCCGTACTCCCAGACCGGCGACTGGCCCCGGGTGTCGGCACCTACGCTCATCATCGGCGGCAGCAACGACGACGTCGCCCCGCCCTCCGAGCACGCCGAAGCCTTCTACGACGGGCTGAGCGGCGCCGAGGAGAAGTCGTATCTGGAGCTGAACGGCGACCACTTCGTCGCCACCCCGCCGGACAAGCTGGTGTCCCGGCAAGTGATCGCCTGGTTCAAACGCTTCGTCGACGGCAACACCCGCTACGACGACGACATCTGCCCGCCATCCCGCGCCGCCGACCAGATCGTGGAGTCCCGCGACACCTGCCCGCTGGGCTGACGGGCGGGCCGGTGTCCCCGCACGGTCGTGGGCGGGGAAACCGGCGTTCACATTCCTGTGGCGAGGGCGGCCTCTTGGCAGATCGGGCACCGGTCCTTGCCGTCCCACCCGTCCCGTGATGGACAGCGGTCAGCCGCCCGCCGGGAGTTGGTACTGCGCCCACACCGTCTTGCCCGGTCCGTCGGCACGGGGGTGCCAGTCCCAACGGGTGGCGAGCGCGTCCACGAGGACCAGGCCGCGGCCGGTGTCGCGGTCGTTGGAGGGGGCCGCGGCAATCGGCGCGCGCTCGGAACGGGTGTCGGTCACCTCGACGCGTACGGCCACGCTGTCGGCGTTCAGAGCCATGTGGAAATCGCGGCCCGGCACCCGGCCGTGCTGCACGGCGTTGGCCGTGAGCTCGGCGACGATCAGCGTGAGGGCGTCGTGCGCGGGACTGTCGTACGGGATGCCCCACCTGTCGAGCCGCTTCCCGGCCAAGCGCCGGGCCAGCCGGGCGCCGCGTGGGGTCGAGCTGAACATCATCGCGAAGCG
>NZ_JBOHCV010000507.1:0-2766 GCF_050698815.1 Streptomyces sp. | reverse complement strand
GTTGAGCACGTACAGCTTCTGCAGCGGCGTGGCGGCCACCGTGCGTACCTCGCAGGAGACTTCGGGCACCTCGTATCGGTCCTTGAAGGCGCCGAGACTCATGCGCAGCGCCGTCGCCCACGTGGTCTGCAGCTCGTGGAGACGCCGCATCGGCCGGCGGTCCGCCGGGTCGTCCACGAGCCGGGGCAGGGCGAGGTGGGCGTCCGCGCCCGGGACGATGGCGCGGACCGTGATCGAGCGAGGGGTCAGTGTCCCGTCGGCAAGGGACCGGTGCGGTCTGGCCAGAGCGTTGTTGAGCGTCTCCGTCGTGAGTGAGTAGGTGTCGATCGTGACGTGGTCGGCGCGGAATGCTTCGTAGAGGCGCTCCGCCAGCACTACGCCCGCCGGCTTCGGTGTGTACCGAGAGGGGGCGGGCTCGGCCACGGTCGGTGGCGCTCCGCGGCCGGTGTCGGCGAGGAGGCCGCCGCGCTTGAGTTCGTCGAGGGCCTGGCGGATCACGGTGCGGTTGACACCGAACTCGCTCACCAGGTCCTTCTGGGTGGGGATGCGGACTCCCGGTGGCAGTTCGCCCGAGTCGATTCGCTCACGGAGGGTGGCGGCGATCGCCTCGTGAGGCGGCCGTCCGTGCTCCGCGGGGCTCGTCTTGGTCACAGCAAGCACCGTACAACTTTCGGCCTAGGCGTGGGAGTTGTAGGACAAGTGTTTTCAAGTCGGCGCCAAGTGGGGAGACTTCAATCGAAGTTGGCGACCAACTTGACGTGGATGGTCGCCAAGTTGGTCAGATATCACCAAGCGCACATGGTCCCGCCTGTCCGACGCCGTACGGGCGCATCCCCCGAACCGTTCGTTCGTTCGTTCCTTGCTCGCCGAAGGAGGGAATGCCATGCCCCTGTTCGCCCTTGTGCTCGCGGGTCTCGCCATTGGATTCGAGCGACTGCTGGAGTGGCAGTTCGGTGCGGCCGGAGTCTTCGGCTTCGTGCTGCTGAGCGTCGGTGTGAAAGCGAAGAACATACCGTGCAGCTGCATCGGCGCAGCCGTGCTCACCATGCTGTTCGTCTGAACAGCCCGGTCAGAAGATGTCCGGGCACCACGGCCGGCGCGACGTGCGGAAGAGCGCGTCGGCCGTGGTGGCGGCACCCGCGCGGAGTTCCTCGACGCGGCCCAGCGTCGCGAGCCGTACGGCCGACTCGTCGCCCAGATAGAGCGTGCCCAACTCTCCGGCGTCCAGAGCGAGATCGGGTTCGTCGTGGGTGGTCTCGCAATTCCCCGCGCCGTCCGCACCCACCTCCAGGCGGTACCGGCCGCCTGTAAATCCCGCCTTATCCCGCACCTCCAGCACCAGGCTGCCCGGCACGGCGTAGCGGCGGGCCGTCAGCATGCGCGGCACGTCGAGGGGGCGCAGCCACAGAAAGTCGGCGTGCGTGGTCAGCCGGGCCGCGCGGGGGTCCGGCAGTAGCAGCGGAAGGACGTCGTCGGGGGCGCGGTAGCCGGAGCGTACGCGGGCGATCCAGTCGATGGAGAGCACGAACTGCCACAGGGCGCGCTCGGCGGCGGATGTGAGGGCGGTGAGGAAGCGCACTTCGGCGGTGTTCTCCGGGAGCTTGGCCTCCCACCTGTCCCGCACGGTGTAGCTGACCAGCCCTTGCGGCTCACCGTCGGCGTCGCGGAGGAGCGCGTGGAAGGGCGGGGTGAACTCTTCGTCGGGATGGCGGTGCTGCCCGGTGGCCTGCTCCCACCAGTACTCGGTGCGGTCGATGACGCCCTGCCGGCCGGGCTGTTCGCGGTAGCGCTCGTAGAGCGCCGGGCCGATACGCCGCACCTCCTCGGCGTCGACGAGGTCCACGCGCCCGCCTTCCTCGGGGCCGGCATGGCGGGGGTCGAGGCCCGCGCGGGCCACCTCCACCTCCCACTCGGCGGTCCAGGTCGCCGGACCGTACCCGTAGCGCCCGTAGATCGGATACTCGGCGGCGATGAGCGTGGAGACGGCGTCGCCGCGCTCCTTGGCGGCGCTGAGGGCGTTCCCCATCATCCGGGTCAGCAGGCCGCGGCGGCGATGGGTCGGGGCGACGGTGACGTTCGTGACGGCACAGGAGGGAAGGGCCGCCCCGCCGGGCACGGTGAGCTGCTGCGGTTCGGTACGGAAGGTGCCCACACACCTCTCCCCGTCGTACGCGC
Source organism: Streptomyces sp. (assembly GCF_050698815.1). Classification (GTDB taxonomy): domain Bacteria; phylum Actinomycetota; class Actinomycetes; order Streptomycetales; family Streptomycetaceae; genus Streptomyces. Next base: position 591 of record NZ_JBOHCV010000507.1, on the reverse strand, counting down.
CCTGGGTCCGTGCGAGGTCGATGTCCGGGGTGCGGGCCGCCACCTCCTTCGCGGAGACGTCCGGGCCGCGCAGAAAACCGATGGAGACGGCGCGCAGCCAGCCGGGCAGTTCGTCGGGGGAGGTCAGGGTGCGGATATCCAGATCAAGGGGCGCCATGCGCGTCACGCTAAGCGGAACGGTGCGGGGCGCGCATCTGGATATGCCCGCGGTGGGGCGCGCGGCTCAGGGCGCGCGGCTCAGAACGCCGCGCGCACCTCGCCGACCCGTCGGCCGCCGCCCATCAGCGGGGAGTCGGCGATCCGCTCCAGCACGGGGGAGTCCACGCCGAGCAGCGCGAGCGTACGGGCCAGCACGGGGCCGACCGCGCGGTTGCCGCCGTCGTAGATCTTGAAGGCGAGGGCCCGTCCGTCGGGCAGCGCCGCCGCCTGGACGGACTCCGCCCCCACCTTCGCGACCGCCCCGGGCACCTCGCTCATCAGCCAGGTGTCGATGCGCCGCGTGCCCGCCACGTACTCGGGATGCGCCCGCATCGCTTCGGCGACCCGGCCCTCCGGGCTGTCGGCGGGTGCGAGCGCGAGGTTGCGGAAGAC
>NZ_JBOHCV010000506.1:0-4132 GCF_050698815.1 Streptomyces sp. | reverse complement strand
GCCCCGAACTCCGGACCGAGGACCATCGCGCCGACGATCAGGATCGGCTGGTCCAGCAGCGCGCCGATCGCCGCGATCTGCGTCGCGAGCGCGAGGAACGCCAAAAACGCCCAGGTCAGACGAGTCTCGTTCGAGGTGCGGGAGATCAACTCGTCCCAGACGACGGCATCGTCGGGCTCTCCGGGGGCGTCCTTCTCGGCGACCTCGGCCGCCGTGGAGATCGACAGATACAGCTCCTCGACGGTGATCGCGCCGGTGTCCTTCAGGCCGAGCCCGCGCAGCTGCTCCAGCACGGCGTTGGCCGCTTCCCTGGCCACGTCGAACTCGACGAAGTCGCCCCGCGGCGCGTGCGCGGCACCGGGGAGGCTGACCACGTTGACGACCGCCGGGCTGTCGGTGGCGATCCGCAGCACGTCGTCGGTACGGTCGGCGGGACTGATCACTCGGACATGAAGCACGGGGGCATTCTGCCCGGCCGCTCCGCGGCACGGGAAGCCGGGCAGCCGCCCTGGCGGCTCAGGCTCGGCGGACCGCGTTGGCGAGGATCGCGTCGCGCAGGTACGCGGCCATCCCCGGCTTGATCGCCTCATAGGTGGCGGTGAAGCGCGCGTCCGCCACGTACATCTCCGCGAGTCCGGTGTGGATCTCATAGGTGCAGTCGTAATAGAAGCGGCAGATCTGCTGCCGGTGCTCCTCGGCCAGGTCCATCGCGGCCGCGGACTCCGGGCCGTCGCCGGAATCCATCTGAGCGACGAAGCGCCTGCCCCACTCCTCCTGCTCCTCCTTGATCCGCAGCCAGTCCTCCTTCGTGTACGAGGCCGTCCTGCGCTGCGACTCGCGGTACGCGTCGGTGCCGCCCCAGCGCCGCTCGGCCTCCTCGGCGTGCTCTTCGGGGTCGAAGCCCCCGAAGACCTCGAACTTCTCCTCGGGTGTGAGGTTGATGCCCATCTTCCGTGCCTCCATTGCGTGCTCCACGGCGGCGGCCATCTTCCGCAGCTTCTCGATCCGTCCGGACAGCAGCGTGTGCTGCCGGCGCAGGTGCCCCCGCAGGTCCGTGTCCGGATCGTCGAGCAGGGCCGCCACCTCCTCGAGCGGGAAGCCGAGCTCTCGGTAGAACAGGATCTGCTGGAGCCGGTCCAGGTCGTCGTCGCCGTAGCGCCGGTGACCGGCATGGCTGCGCTCGCTCGGCGCCAGCAGCCCGATCTCGTCGTAGTGGTGCAAGGTCCGCACAGTGACTCCGGCGTGGCCGGCGACCTGTCCCACCGAGTAGCTCATCTCCGCTCCTTCCTGGGTACGCAATCCACGATGAGTCCTCACGTGACGTGAGGTGCAAGCCCAATTTCGGTGGCGCTTCAATCTCGCTCACTCCCGCCATGGCGGCATGTTCATGAGCGCTGCCACGCGACTGCGGATCCCCCTGATCTGCACCCCCCCCCCGGCGAAATCGCGCATGCGTGCGGACCGCTGGTCGGGGTGTCTGCGGTACCGGAGGGTGGGGTCGGCGATGAGGACACCCGGCGACGATGCCGACGCGGACATCAGCAGCGCGGTGTCCTCCATACCCTCGGCCGCCTGCCAGGCACCGAGTCCGGCCACCAGTGCGCGCCGGTACATGGCACCGGCCGGGTGAGCGGGAAGACGGTAGCCCTGCCCGCCCGTTCCGCCGGTGATCCAGTACCGGGGAAGCGCCCCGCGGTCGAGGACCCCGGGAGCCAACGGGAGGCGGAGCTCGCGGAGTTCGCCGCCGGTGAGCAGGTCGCGGGCCTGGCCGAGGGCGTAGCCGGCGTCGCGGTTTGCTCCGAGGGCGGCCGTCAGGAGAGCCAGGGCACCGGGCTCGAGTTCGTCGTCGGAGTCAGCCGTCTGTACGAACGGTGCGGTGCCCCGGTGAAAGGCGAGGTTCCGGGTGATGGCGGGTCCGAGGACGTCCGGCCCGTGGTGACTGACGCGGACTCGTGGGTCGGCCGCCGCGCCGCAGCCTCGCAGCGCCTCGTTCACCTGGCCAGGCTCACCGTCGATCTCGATCCACCAACGCCAGTGGCTGTGCGTCTGGGCGCGGAGCGACTTCCACAGGCTGGGGATGAACCGGGCGTACAGCGCGTGTACGGCGGTCACCACGTCCACCTGCGGCACGGAGTCCGGTGAGGGCACGTCCCCGGCTGCCCCGTACTCCCCGTACATACGTCGCACGATACGGGAAAGCCCCACGTCGGCCCGCCCGCGCGTGCTAGATACGAGGCATGGACGCCGAGACGATCTCCGCCCGGATCAGCGCGATATCCGTCGACGACTCCCGCGAACTCGACCACGCCTGCGAGACGCTCGCCGGGGAGCTGGAACGGGCGGGCACGGAACCGCCGTTCGACCTCAACTCCGCCGACTTCGCCGGCGACCCGTATCTCATCACCGCTGACCGTTACTGGAGGCTGCGCTTCCTCGACCGGCCCTCGATACGCACCGCCGGCGAGTGCGCCCGGTGGCTCTACGCGCACCTGCCGGAGGAGAACGGGACCAGGGACGTCTCCGTACGTACCGCGATCGAGGAGAAGTGGGCCCTGGGCTACGCCTTCGTCACCAAGGACAGCGTCGAATCCCGCGCAGATCTGGACAGCGCCACCACCGACCTCGTGGGCTCGGCCGACATCTCCTATTTCGCCACGCTCTACCACGCGGGGAAGCTGCGCTCGAACTTCGCTTTCGACGAGCTGCACCGCTTCGTGGAGTCGTCACTGATCGCGGCGGCTGCGGGGCCGTACCGCGAACAGCCGGTGTTCCAGGCGCTGCAGGCGTTCGCGGCGTACGGCAGCCGTGCCATCACCACCGAGCGGGCACGGCAACTGCTCGACGACGCATGGCTCGACCACCGACGCACCCGCGCGACCGTCGACATCTGTCTCAACGCCCTCTATGCGGCCACCCCCTTCGAGGGGCACGGGGAGACGCTCCGGGAGCGGGCGGAGGAGGCCGTACGGGAATGGCCCCGGGACCATCTCTTCCGCTACCGGCTCGCCAGGGGTCAGCAGATGTGCGGCCGGCTGGACGCCGCGCTGGAGAGCGTGGACCGCGCCCTGTCGCTGCTGCCCGCACACGGCAACCGCGGCAGCCACAAGCTGTTGCAGGAGCAATATCTCGGGCGTCGGGAGGCCATCCTGGACGGCCGCATCCAGGCCGGGCGGCACGAGGAACAGCGGCGCCAGTGGGACCGCCAGAACGCGCACAACCAGGATCTGGCCCGGCGGCTGGAGTCCTCGACCTTCACCACGGTCTCGGTGGTCACGCTGTTCATCGCCGCGGTCTCCTTCGTCATCAGCTCCGTCCAGCTGACCTTCGCGGGCCGGCTGCCGCTGACCGACCGGGCCATACTGATGGCCGAACTGGCCGGCGGACAGCTCCTCTTCGCCGCCCTGATCATCGGCTGTACCCGCCTGCTGACCCGCCCGGGGAGAGGAAGCCCCGGGCGTGAACGATGACGCTTGAGTACCGGTACTCATGTGCCGGGACCCACAAGTGGGTTGGGTGACAGGTATGCGTGAGAACTCACCAGAGGCCGACCGGCGAGCGTGGATCGCACCGCTCGTCTCCACTCTCATCACGGCCCCCATGGCACTCGTGGCCTTCTTATTCGTCGAGATCTCCCCGATGGCCTGCGACTCCTGCATCGGCGCCGTGGCCGACCGCTTCACTTCCAGCTTCGAGACAGCCTTCACCGTCTTCGGATTCGGCCTCGTGCTCACCCTCACCATGCTGCTCACGGCATGGTGCCTCCCCTGGCGACAGCACCACGCCCGCCCGCCGCCTGGTGCTCGCCGTTCTCGCACCGGTCTCCGTGGGCTTGTTCTACGTGATCTTCCTCGGGCTGGTCGACTGGCCCTGAGACGCGGCCCGCGCTGAGCTCCCGTCTTGAGGCAGCCGGGACCGGCGCTGATCCCGTCGCAGCGCGCCGACCAGACCGACCTCGACGCCGCGCTGGGCGAGCAGATGGCGGCTGCCGACGCCTTCCTCGTCGGACGGGTGACCTTCGAGGAGATGCGCGGCTACTGGCCCAACCGGACGGCCGACACGACGGGCGTCACGGACTACCTCAACACGGTCCGCAAGTACGTGGTCTCCCGCACCCTGGACGATCCCCGGTGGC
>NZ_JBOHCV010000505.1:0-12930 GCF_050698815.1 Streptomyces sp. | reverse complement strand
GAAGAGCCCGCTCGTGCTCGTGCTGGACGGGATGAGCGCCGCCGTGGCCGCCCAGCTCGGCGACGAGATCGACCGCCGGGTGTGGACGGAGATCGTGCCCGCACCGCCCGGCCCTCTGGCCGTGGCTCCGCGACGGCAGGCCGCCGTCTCCATGCTGCCGTCCGTCACCACCATCAGCCGGGCCTCGCTGCTCTGCGGCGCACCCACCAGCGGTAAACAGGCGGTGGAGAGCAGCGGGTTCGCGACGTTCTGGCAGCAGCGCAGGCGCACCGGAAAGCTCTTCCACAAGGGCCGGATCGCAGGCGACGAGGGACACCGGCTCGCCCCCGAGCTGCTCGAAGCCCTCGCCGGGCACGATGTCGTCGGCGTCGTGCTCAACACCATCGACGACGCGCTGGACCACGGCCAGGAGGGTGAGCGCTCCAGCTGGCGGCTGGCGGACATCAGTCACCTGCTCGATCTGCTCAACGCGGCCCGCGGGTACGGCCGTCCGGTGATCCTCGTCTCCGACCACGGACATGTCACCGACCGTTCGCCGCAGGGACAGGGCCCCGTGAAGGCCACCGGAGCGCGCAGTGCCCGTTGGCGTACCGGCGGCCCGGCGGGGGAGGGCGAGGTCGAACTCAGCGGCCCGCGGGTGCGGGAGGGCGGCGGCACCATCGTGGTGCCGTGGCGCGAGGACATCCGGTACACGCCGCGCAAGGCCGGATACCACGGCGGAGCATCGATGGCCGAGGTCACCGTACCGGTGATCACGCTGGTGCCCTCTCAGGACCTGATGCCCCCCGGATGGGTGGTGCTGCCGGAGGAGCAGGCCGTGCCGTCGTGGTGGCGGTCCCGCGCCGGCACCACGACCGCCGAGGCCGAGGACACCACGGTCCGCAGGCCCCGCCGCCGGGCCAGGACGCAGGCCGGTGAGGGGCTGTTCAACCCGGCTGAAGTGGTGCCTCGGACATCGACGCTCGGCGGCAGCGTCGTCGGCTCGCAGCGCTACCGGACGCAGAAGGTCTTCGTGCGGCGCGCGCCGGACGCCAAGGCGGTCGCCGCCGTCATCGACGCGCTTGCCGAGGCCGGCGGCAGGCTCACTCCGGACGCGGTCGCAGCGGCTGCCGCCGTGGCGACCGGCAGGTCGCAGCGGAACGCGGAGATCTTCGTCACCGTGGTGCAGCGGCTGCTCAACGTCGAGGGCTACGGCGTGATCAACCTGGTCGACGGAGGGCGGACCGTCGAACTCAACGTGCCGCTGCTGGAAGAGCAGTTCGGAACGGAGCGGCCGTGAACGCCCCGACCGAAGTCAGCGCGGCCCGCCGCCGCGAGGTGGTGGACGCCCTGCGACGCGGCACCGTCCCGCAGGCCGGGCTCGACCTGTTCGCGGTGGGACTCGACCGCTTCACCGCAGCGCTCGACGAGGACATCGCCACCATCGCCCGGGGAGGATCGGCGTTCCACGCCATCCGTGGCGAATACGGCTCCGGTAAGACCTTCTTCGCCCGGTGGCTCGCCGAACGCGCCAAGCGGGCGGGCCTGGCCACGACCGAGGTGCAGATCTCCGAGACCGAGACACCGCTGCACCGGCTGGAGACGGTCTACCGCAGGCTCACCGAACGCCTCGCCACCGCCACCCACCGGCCCAGCGCCCTGCGCGCTGTGACCGATTCGTGGTTCTACACGCTGGAGGAGGAGATCCTCGACGCCGGTGAGGTGGCGGACGACGACGACAAGGCACTCGCCGTGGCCGTCGACGACCTCATGGAGCAGCGCCTCGCCGACGTGGCCCGCACCACGCCCGCCTTCGCGGCAGCCCTGCGCGGCTACCGAACGGCCCGCGCCTGCGGTGACGCCGCCACCGCCGAGGCGCTCATCGCATGGCTGGGCGGCCAGAAGTCGGTGGCCGCCTCCGCCCGGCGGGCGGCCGGAGTCCGCGGGAACCTCGACCACTTCGGGGCGATGGGGTTCCTCCAGGGGCTGCTGACAGTGCTGCGGGACTGCGGGCATCCCGGGCTGCTCGTCGTCCTCGACGAGATCGAGACCCTGCAGCGGGTCCGGGGCGACGTACGGGAGAAGGGCCTCAACGCCCTGCGGCAGCTGCTCGACGAGATCGACACCGGACGCTTCCCCGGACTCTTCCTGGTGATCACCGCAACGCCCGCCTTCTACGACGGACAACAGGGCGCACAGCGGCTCCCGCCCCTCGCCCAGCGTCTCGCCACCGACTTCACCACGGACCCGCGCTTCGACTCCCCGCGCGCCGTGCAGCTGCGCCTGAGCGGCTTCGACCTGCCACGACTGGGTGAGCTGGGACGCACCGTCCGCGACCTGTACGCGGGTGCGGCACGGAACCCGGACCGGATCACCGCCCGCATCGACGACGCGTACCTCGGTGAGCTGGCCCACGCGGTCACCGGGGGACTGGGCGGGAACGTCGGCGTCGCCCCGCGGCTTTTCCTGCGCAAACTCGTCGCCGACGTCTTGGACCGGGTCGACGAGTTCGAGGACTTCGACCCTCGTCTCCACTACGGCCTCACCGTCTCGAGCGCGGAGCTGAACGAGGTGGAGCGCAACGCGGCAGCCGCGGACGCGGGCGACATTCCGCTGGACCTGCCGTGAACGCCGTCGACGCTCTGGACCCCGTCCTCACCCACCACATCGTCAACTCCCTGGGCTGGCGCTCACTGCGCCCCCTGCAGGAAGAGGCGATCGAGCCGCTCACGGCGGGAGAGGACGCGATCCTTCTCGCCCCGACTGCGGGAGGGAAGACCGAGGCCGCCGCGTTTCCGCTGCTCTCCGCGATGACCTCGGGCAGCTGGCAGGGCACGTCGGTGCTGTACGTGTGCCCGCTGAAAGCACTGCTCAACAACCTGCTGCCGCGCCTGGAGACGTACACGGGATGGCTGGGCCGGACGGCGGCCCTGTGGCACGGTGACGTCACCGCGGGCGGCCGTAAGAAGATCCTCGCCGAGCGACCCGACATCCTGCTCACCACACCCGAGTCGCTCGAAGCGATACTCGTCAGTGCGAAAGCCGACCACAAGTCCTTCTTCTCGGGCCTGCGCAGCATTGTCGTCGACGAAGTGCACGCCTTCGCCGGTGACGACCGCGGCTGGCACCTGCTTGCCGTCCTCGAACGACTCCAGAGCATCGTGGGACGGCCACTGCAACGGGTGGGACTGTCCGCCACGGTGGGCAACCCCACCGAGCTTCTCCGATGGCTTCAGGGCTCGGGAGCCGGCCGGCGCTCCGCCCGAGTCGTCGCGCCGCACCTCGACGGAGTCGCCGACCGCCCACGCCCGGCGGGAGAGTCCGCAGGCCCACCGCCCGGCGACGTGCAGCTCGACTACGTGGGCTCGGTGGACAACGCGGCCACGGTCATCTCCTCCCTCCACCGAGGGGAGAAGCGACTCGTCTTCTGCGAGTCACGGCGGCTGGTGGAAGAACTCGGCGAGAAGCTGCGTCTCTCAGGGGTCACCACCTTCCTGTCCCACGCGTCGCTGTCGGTGGACGAACGACGGCGTGCGGAGCAGGCGTTCGCCGAAGCCCGGGACTGCGTCATCGTTTCCACCAGCACGTTGGAACTCGGCATCGACGTCGGCGACCTGGACCGCGTCATCCAGATCGACGCCCCGGGCAGCGTTGCGTCCTTCCTGCAGCGGCTCGGCAGGACGGGACGTCGCGAGGGCAGCACGCGCAACTGCCTCTTCCTCGCCCTGTCCGAGGACGGGCTGCTCGCGGCGGCGGGAATGCTCCTCCTGTGGTCGCGGGGGTGGGTTGAACCAGTCGAAGCTCCTCCCGAACCGCGGCACATCGTCGCTCAGCAGCTCATCGCGCTCTGCCTGCAGGAACACCAGGTCGGTGACCAGCTGTGGCGCGAGTGGTGGAACGGCCTGGGCCCGTTCGGCCGGCCCGCCGAGCCGATCGTGCGGCACCTTGTGGACGAGGGGTACCTGGACCGCGACGGCGGCATGCTCTTCGTCGGGCCCGAGGCGGAACGCCGCTTCGGGCACCGGCACTTCATGGGCCTCACCGCAGTCTTCACCGCTCCGCCGCAGTTCACGGTCTTCCACGGCCGTACGGAGATCGGCAGGACGGACCCGGACCTGCTCACGCAGGAGATCGAGGGCCCGCGGAAGCTGCTGCTCGCGGGGCGGAGCTGGCTGGTCACCTACACCGACTGGCGCCGCAAGCGCTGTTACGTCGAGCCGACGGACAGCGGAGGCAAAGCGAAGTGGGGCGGCCTCGGCTTCGTACGGGTGACCTCGTTCGAGCTGACCCGGGCGGTGCGACAGGTGCTGCTCGGCACCGACCCGCCTGTGAACCTCACCAAGCGGGCCGTGGTCTCCCTCGCCGATGCCCGGGACCACTTGAAGGAATCCGTCCGTCCCGGTGGAACGCTCCTCACCCGCGGGAGCGGCCACACGCGCTGGTGGACCTGGGCCGGTCACCGGGCCAACGCCACGCTCGCCGCTTCCCTCGGCTCCGTCGCCGTCCCGGCGCAGAGGATCAACGGCTGCTGGATCCGTATGAGGGAGGACGTCGAGACCCGGGCCTGGAAGCAGGCCGTCGCCGACGCCGCAGGGCAGCTGTGCCTGCCCGAAGTCGACGCGCAGGCCGTGAAGGGGCTGAAGTTCGCCGAAGCACTGCCGCCTCGACTCGCCGAGGCGACCCTCGCGGCCCGGTTCTCCGATGTGGAGGGGGCGCGGGCCGTGCTGGGAGAGCCGACGGAGTTTCTGGTCGGGATCTGAGCCGCCTGATCTTCCTGACGAGGTCCACGCTGCCGTTGGCGAGCACACAAGCCCCACTCCCTGCCAGGCAGCCGGGAGAGTACAGGTCGCGCGGGAGCCGGGAGGCGGCACCGTGGTTCAGCGGTCAGGGAGACGCCGGGGGGTACAGGTCGTGCGGGAGGCGGACCGCAGCCGCCGTGTCCAGCAGCCACAGGGTGCGCTCCGTGCCGTACGCGCCCGCCGCGGGCGTCTCGATCCCGCCGGCACCCGAAAGAGTGATCTCCGCCGCTTCCGCCTTGTCCTCGCCCGCCGCCAGCAGCCACACCTCGCGGGCGGCACGGATCGCGGGAAGCGTGAGCGAGATCCGGGTGGGCGGCGGTTTCGGCGCGCCCCGCACGCCCACGACGGTGCGATCGGTCTCCCGTAGGCCGGCGTGGCCGGGAAAGAGCGAGGCGACGTGGGTGTCCGGGCCGACGCCCAGGAGCAGCGCGTCGAAGGCGGGGACGGCGGCGTGGTCCGCCGGCCGGGACGCGACGGCGAGTTCGGCCGCGTACGCCTCCGCCGCGGCCTCCACGTCGTCGCCGTACACGCCGTCGGAGGGCGCCATCGCGTGCACACGGGCCGCGTCGAGCGGTACCGCGTCCAGCAGTGCGTCGCGCGCCTGGGTGACGTTGCGTTCGGGATCGCCCTCCGGCAGGAACCGCTCGTCGCCCCACCACAGATCGAGCCGTGACCAGTCGATGGCGTCCCGGTCCGCGGAGGAGGCCAGTGCCGCCAGCACACCGTTGCCGTTGCGGCCGCCCGTCAGCACCACCGAGGCGCTGCCGCGGGCGGCCTGGGCGTCGACGATGCGGGTGATGAGGCGGGCAGCGGTCGCCCGCGCCATCTCGTCCTTGTCGCGGTGCACGAACACCTCGCGGGTGCCGCTCACTTCTTCGTCGCCCTGCTCGTCGTCCCGCCGGTCGCCTTCTTGGCCGCCTTCTTCGGGGGCGACTGCTTCGCCGTCGTCTTCTCCGGCTGCTCCGCGGCTGTCAGGTCCGGCTGCGGCCCTCCCCCAGCCTTCGGCCGGGTGGGGGTCCCTCCGGCGGAGCCGGGGGGAGTGCCTCCAAGCCTGCCGACGCCGTACTGCACGGCCGCCGCGTACGCCTCATCCGGGTCGAGCCGCCGAAGCTCCTCGGCGATCAGCTCCGCCGTGCCGCGGCGGTGCAGTGCCACGTGACGGTCCGGCTGGCCCGGCACGGCCAGCTCGGCGAGCGAACCGTTCGCCCGGTCCAGGCAGATCTCGCCGTGGGCGGTCTGCATCCGTACGGCTGTGATGCCGGGTCCGTCGCTGACCGTCCGCTCCACCGGTACGTGCAGCCGCTGCGCCAGCCACAGCGCCAGCAGTTCGGCCGAGGGGTTGAAGCCCTCGCCCTCGACCACCGCGCTGCGTACCTTCGAGGACTGCTGGTCCAGGCCCGCCGCGAGGACGCTCCGCCAAGGGGTAAGCCGGGTCCAGGACAGGTCGGTGTCACCGGGCGCGTAGGTCTCCCCGCGCAGCCCGAGACAGGCGACCGGGTCTTCGGACGACGCCGCGTCGGTGATCCGGCGCTGACCCAGGGCGCCGAGCTTGTCCTCCGAGGGACGCTCGGGCGCGTCCTCGGGCCACCAGACGACCACGGGGGCGTCCGGCAGCAGCAGCGGCAGCACGACGCTGTGGGCGTGCGTGGCGAGTTCGCCGTGCAGCCGCAGCAGTACGGTCTCGCCGGTGCCCGCGTCGCTGCCGACCCGCACCTCGGCGTCGAGCCGGGCCGTTGCCCGGTCGCGGGGTGAACGGCCGGGCCGGGGCACCACCACGAGGATGCGCGAGGGGTGCTCCTTGGAGGCCTGGCTGGCCGACCTGAGGGCGTCGTAGTGGTTGCCCTCGTCGGTGACGATGACGAGGGTGAGCACCATGCCGACAGCCGGCGAGCCGATCGACCGGCGCGCCTTCACCAGGGTGGTGTTGATCTGGCTGGACGTGGTGTCCGTGAGGTCGATGTTCATGGCCGGCGCCAGCTCCGTCCGTCGCGTGCGAGCATCTCGTCGGCGGCCTGGGGACCCCAGGTTCCGGCCTGGTACTGCTCGGGCTTGCCGTGCTTGTCCCAGTACCGCTCGACGGGGTCGAGGATCTCCCAGGACCGCTCGACCTCCTGGTGGCGCGGGAAGAGGTTCGCGTCGCCGAGCAGGACATCGAGCAGCAGGCGCTCGTAGGCCTCCGGGCTGGACTCGGTGAATGACTCCCCGTAGGCGAAGTCCATCGTCACGTCCCGGATCTCCATCTGTGTGCCGGGCACCTTCGAGCCGAATCGGATGGTGATGCCCTCGTCCGGCTGCACGCGGATGACCAGGGCGTTCTGGCCCAGTTCCTGGGTGTCGGTGGCGTCGAAGGGGGAGTGCGGGGCGCGCTGGAAGACCACCGCGATCTCGGTGACGCGCCGGCCGAGGCGCTTGCCCGTACGGAGATAGAAGGGGACGCCCGCCCAGCGCCGGTTGTCGATCTCCAGCCGCATCGCCGCGTAGGTGTCGGTGTTCGACTTCGGGTCGATGCCCTCTTCCTCGAGGTAGCCGTGGACCTTCTCGCCGCCCTGCCAGCCCGCTGCGTACTGGCCGCGCACCGTGTGCTTGCCCAGCTCGCGCGGCAGCCGCACCGCGTGCAGCACCTTCAGCTTCTCGGTGACCAGGGCCTTCGCGCCGAAGGAGGCGGGCTCCTCCATGGCGGTGAGGGCGAGCAGCTGGAGCAGGTGGTTCTGGATGACGTCGCGGGCCGAGCCGATGCCGTCGTAGTAGCCCGCCCGGCCGCCGATGCCGATGTCCTCGGCCATGGTGATCTGCACGTGGTCGACGTAACTGCGGTTCCACAGCGGTTCGAACATGGTGTTGGCGAACCGCAACGCCAGGATGTTCTGAACCGTCTCCTTGCCCAGGTAGTGGTCGATGCGGAAGACCTGGTCGGGCTTGAAGACCCCGTGCACGACCGCGTTCAGCTCCTGCGCGCTGCGCAGGTCGTGCCCGAACGGCTTCTCGATCACGGCGCGGCGCCAGGAGTCCTCGCCGCCCTCCGAGAGGCCGTGCTTCTTCAGCTGGGAGACGACGGTGGGGAAGAACTTCGGCGGTACGGAGAGGTAGAAGGCGAAGTTTCCGCCCGTGCCGCGGGACTTGTCCAGTTCCTCGATGGTGGACTTCAGGGTCTCGAACGCCGTGTCGTCGTCGAAGACGCCGGACACGAACCGCATGCCCTCGGAGAGCTGCTGCCAGACCTCCTCGCGGAACGGGGTGCGGGAGTGCTCCTTGACCGAGTCGTGCACGACCTGGGCGAAGTCCTCGTGCGCCCAGTCCCGGCGGGCGAAGCCCACGAGGGAGAAGCCCGGCGGGAGCAGGCCGCGGTTGGCGAGGTCGTACACCGCAGGCATCAGCTTTTTACGTGACAAATCACCCGTGACGCCGAAGATGACCAGCCCCGACGGCCCCGCGATGCGCGGGAGCCGCCGGTCCAGTGCGTCACGCAGCGGATTGGCTGCGCTGCTCAACTCGCTTACGCCTCCTTCGGCGTGAGGCGCTTGAGTTCCGCCTCGGTGGAAGCCAGCAGGTCGTCCCAGGACTTCTCGAACTTCTCGACGCCCTCCTCCTCCAGCACCCGCACGACGTCGTCGTAGGAGATCCCGAGCTTGCCGACGGCGTCCAGTACGGCCTGCGCGTCCGCGTAGTTGCCGCGCACCGTGTCGCCGCCGATCGCTCCGTGGTCCTCGGTGGCCCTGAGGGTGGCCTCCGGCATGGTGTTGACCGTGTTCGGCGCGACCAGCTCGGTGACGTAGAGGGTGTCGGGCAGGGAGGGGTCCTTGACGCCGGTGGAGGCCCACAGCGGGCGCTGCGTGTTGGCGCCCGCACGCTCCAGGGCCTGCCAGCGCCCGGGTGCCTGCACCGCGTTGTCGACGGAGCCGAAGACCTCCTCGTACGCCTGGTAGGCGAGCCGGGCGTTGGCGATGGCCGACTTGCTCTTCAGGGCCTTGGCCTCGTCGCTGCCGAGGGCGTCGAGGCGCTTGTCGATCTCGGTGTCGACCCGGGAGACGAAGAAGGACGCCACGGAGTGGATCTGCGAGAGGTCCATGCCGAGGGCTTTGGCCTTCTCCAGGCCGGCCTGGAAGGCGTCCATGACCTCGCGGTACCGCTCCAGCGAGAAGATCAGGGTGACGTTGACGCTGATCCCCCTGCCGATGGTCTCGGTGATCGCGGGCAGCCCCGCCTTGGTGGCCGGGATCTTGATGAAGGTGTTGGGCCGGTCCACCAGCCAGGCCAGCTGACGGGCCTCGGCGATGGTCGCCTGGGTGTTGTGCGCCTTGCCCGGGTCGACCTCGATGGAGACCCGGCCGTCCGTGCCGCCGGTGGCGTCGAAGACGGGGCGGAGGATGTCCGCGGCGTCCCGCACGTCGGCGGTCGTGATCATGCGGAGGGCCTCTTCGACGGTGATGCCGCGACTGGCCAGGTCCGCCACCTGCTGGTCGTAGCCGTCGACGGCGGAAATGGCCTTCTGGAAGATCGTCGGATTCGTGGTGACGCCCACCACGTGCTGCTCATCGATGAGTTCGCCGAGGTTGCCCGACGTGATCCGCTGGCGAGACAGGTCATCCAGCCAGATCGCGACGCCCTCGTCGGAGAGGCGCTTGAGTGCGTCTGTCATGGGAATTGCATCTCCTGCTTGTCGTAGCTGCACAGCTGTGGGTAGAGGGGCTGGCTGGGGTTATCGGGCGGCGGCTCGGTGGACGGCGTCGAGTGATTCCCGGGCGGCCGTGGCAACGGCTTCGGCGGTGAGGCCGAACTCGCGGTAGAGCGTCTTGTAGTCGGCGGACGCGCCGTAGTGCTCCAGGGAGACGATCCGGCCGACGTCGCCGACGAACCGGTGCCAGGTCAGGCCGACCGCCGCCTCGACCGCGACCCGCGCCCGTACGGTCGGCAGCAGCACGCTGTCCCGGTAGGCCTCGTCCTGCTCATCGAACCACTCCACGCACGGCATCGAGACGACACGCGTACGCACACCCTCCGCCTGCAGCTGCTCACGCGCCTCCACGGCCAGCTGGACCTCCGAACCGGTGCCGATCAGGATGAGCTGCGGCTCGCCGCCCTCGGCCTCGAACAGCACGTAGCCGCCCTTGGCGGCGTCCTGGTGCGCCTCGTAGGTGGGTACGTTCTGCCGGGTCAGCGCCAGGCCGTGCGGTGCGGGCTTCTCGCTGTGGCGGCGCAGCACCTCGCCCCACACCACAGAGGTCTCGTTCGCGTCCGCCGGGCGGACGATGTTGAGACCCGGGATGGCGCGCAGCGCCGGCAGGTGTTCGACCGGCTGGTGGGTCGGACCGTCCTCACCCAGACCGATGGAGTCGTGCGTCCACACGTACGTCACCGGTGCGTGCATCAACGCCGCGAGCCGGACCGCGGGGCGCATGTAGTCGGAGAAGGTGAGGAACGTACCGCCGTAGACACGGGTGTTGCCGTGCAGCGCGATCCCGTTCATGGTCGCGCCCATGGAGTGCTCGCGGATGCCGAAGTGCACCGTACGGCCGTGCGGGTCGGCTCCGGGCAGCGGATTGCCCTTCGGCAGGAAGGAACTCTTGTCGAAGGAGGTGTTGTTGGAGCCCGCGAGGTCGGCCGAGCCGCCCCACAGCTCGGGGATCTTCGGGCCGAGCGCCGCCAGCACCGCACCGGACGCCTTACGGGTGGCCACCGAACCGCCCGCCTCGAAGCTCGGCAGCTCCTTCTCCCAGCCGTCCGGAAGTTCACCCGCGCGGATGCGGTCGAACTCCGCGGCGTGCTGGGGGTTGGCCGAACGCCACTGGGCGAACCGCTTGTCCCAGACGTCGCGCGCCTCGCGGCCGCGGTCCCACGCCTTGCGCACGTGCTCCAGTACCTCGGCATCGACGTGGAAGTGCTGCTGCGGGTCGAAGCCGAGGACCTTCTTGGTCTCGGCGACCTCCTCCTCGCCCAGTGCGGAACCGTGCGAGGCGCCGGTGTTCTGGGCGTTCGGGGCCGGCCAGGCGATGATGGAGCGGACCGCGATGAACGAGGGGCGTTCGGTCTCGGCCTTGGCCGCCTTGAACGCCTGGTACAGACTCTTGGGGTCCAGGTCGCCGTTGGGCAGCGAGTCGACGCGCTGGACGTGCCAGCCGTAGGACTCGTACCGCGCGACGGTGTCCTCGGAGAAGGCGGTCTCGGTGTCGCCCTCGATGGAGATGTGGTTGTCGTCCCACATCACGACCAGATTGCCCAGCTTCTGGTGGCCCGCCAGCGAGGACGCCTCGGACGACACGCCCTCCTGCAGGTCGCCGTCGCTCGCGAAAGCCCAGATGGTGTGGTCGAAGGGGGACTCGCCGGCCGCGGTGTCCGGGTCGAACAGGCCGCGCTCGTAGCGCGCCGCCATCGCCATACCCACGGCGTTCGCCACGCCCTGGCCCAGCGGTCCGGTCGTCGTCTCGACGCCGACCGTGTGCCCGTGCTCGGGGTGGCCCGGAGTCTTGCTGCCCCAGGTCCGGAAGGTCTTCAGGTCGTCCAGCTCCAAGCCGTATCCGGCAAGGTAGAGCTGGATGTAGAGCGTCAGGCTGGAGTGGCCCACGGACAGGACGAAGCGGTCACGCCCCGACCAGTCCGGGTCGGAGGGGTCGTGCCGCATCAGCTTCTGGAAGACCAGGTAGGCCGCGGGGGCAAGAGCCATGGCCGTGCCGGGGTGGCCGTTGCCGACCTTCTGCACGGAATCCATGGCCAGGACTCGGACGGTGTCGACAGCCCGCTCGTCCAGATCGGTCCACTCGAGGTCTGAGGTGGTCGGCTTGGTGCTCACCCTGCGTCAGGGCTCCTCTCCGGATATCGGTGGCCGGTGCCGTTGGGGCTCACCGGGCGGTGTCGAGGGTACCCCTGCACTCCGCGCACCCTTTCGAGTGCTCGCACTATGGTCACCCGGCACTCAGGGCAACCGGAAACAGGACACGGGTCATTCCGTCCGGCACCTGCCCGGGTACCCGCGCGGGTGCCGGACTGCGCGGGAACCCGCGCGATGCGGTCGTCGTACCGGCCGTTCGAGCGGTGACCCGGATGGGAGACCCCCGCACGGAGGCGCATTCGCGGCGGCGTCTAAAGTGGCGTGGTACGCGCGAGCTTCACGGGGTCTGCACCGCAGGACGCTCGCTTTTCTTGAGTCGATCAGAGGTGTTCGTGACGGCCGTCGGATCCCGTCCCGCGGGGGTGCTCGAGAACGACGGCACCGTGGACCGGTCGTTCGGCGCCCGAGTCGGGGCGTTCGTCGCACTGACCAAGCCCCGCATCATCGAACTGCTGCTCATCACCACCATTCCGGTGATGTTCCTGGCCGCGCGGGGTGTGCCCGACCTCTGGCTGGTGCTGGCCACCTGCGTCGGCGGCTACCTCTCGGCGGGTGGCGCCAACGCGCTGAACATGTATCTCGACCGCGACATCGACGCACTGATGCACCGCACCGAGAACCGCCCGCTGGTCACCGGAATCGTCAGCCCGCGCGAGTGCCTGGTCTTCGGCCTCGGCCTGACCCTGGTCTCCACGCTGTGGTTCGGCCTGCTCGTCAACTGGCTCTCGGCGGCGCTGTCCCTGGGCGCGCTGCTCTTCTACGTCCTCGTCTACACGATGCTGCTCAAGCGCCGCACCGCGCAGAACATCGTCTGGGGCGGCATCGCGGGCTGCATGCCCGTCCTCATCGGCTGGTCCTCGGTGACCAACGAGGTCAGCTGGGCCGCCGTCATCCTCTTCCTCGTCATCTTCTTCTGGACGCCGCCGCATTACTGGCCGCTGTCGATGAAGGTCAAGGACGACTACGAGCGGGTCGGCGTACCGATGCTGCCGGTCGTCGCCACCAACTCCGTCGTGGCCCGGCAGATCGTGCTCTACAGCTGGCTGATGGTCGGGGTGTCGCTGCTGCTGTGGCCGATGGGGTACGTCGGCTGGTTCTACCCGGTCGTCGCCCTGGTGGCGGGCGGCTGGTGGCTCTGGGAGGCGCACGCCCTGCTGGCACGGGCGAAGTCCGGGGCGACGGGCGGCAAGCTGAAGGAGATGCGGCTCTTCCACTGGTCGATCACGTACGTCTCGCTGGTGTTCGTGGCGGTCGCCGTCGACCCCTTCCTGAGGTAGCACGTACCTGCGCGAGGGCCCCGGCTCCGGTCGGAACGGTGACGTTCCGACC
>NZ_JBOHCV010000504.1:0-3457 GCF_050698815.1 Streptomyces sp. | reverse complement strand
GACGAACTGACCCGCGCCGCCCGCACGGTCGCCGCCCGCGGCCGCGCGGAGGGCGCCGCCTGGCTGGCGTCCCGTTGGCGGCACACCCTCATCGGCGTCTGGGCCTTCGTCGGTGTGCTGCTGCTCGGCCAGCTGCTCACCGCACTGAGCGCGGGCTGGACCACCGCCCGTACCGCCGCTCTGCTCGCCGCGGTCGTCGCCGCCGGACTGGTCAGCCTCGCCGCGTATCTGCACCGCTCCCGCGGCGGAGCCATGGCCCCGCTCATCGGCGAGGACAACCGGCTGTCGACCTCCCGCACGGTGGCGGCGTCCTGGCTGGTCCTCGCCGTCTACGACGTCCTCGTCCTCGCCTTCGAACTTGCGGCGGGCGCCACACGTGCCGAGCGCGGCGCGCTGCTGTCGGGGCTCGAACTGTCGCGCGGCGCGGGGCTGCTGACCGTGCTCGCGCTGAGCTGTGCCATAGCGGTCTACGTCCGCCGCACGGTGACGGTGCGGGTGCAGCACCAGCGGCTGCAGAAGGTGCGCGCCGACCGCCCCCGCGCCGCCGACCTGCTCACCGACGACGCGGGCCGTGGTTCCTTCTCTGACGTGCAGTACGTCCTGGTCAGTGCCGTCGCCGTGGTCTTCGCCGCGGTGCGGCTGGCCCGGCAGCCCGATCAACTGCCCGACCTGCCCTGGGGACTTGCCCTGCTCGTCGTGGTGTCGGCCGCGACCTACCTCGCGGGCAAGTACGCGGAGGGCGGGCGTCCGGTGGTGCTGTCGGTCGTACGGGCCCGCGAGATCGGGGACCTGCACGCGCCCATCCGTACCGGCGACGACATCGAGATCCGGGGCGCGGGCTTCGTACCGCCCGGCGCCGAGGCGCCCGACCGGCTGGCCCGGATGGTGGTGCGGGTCGGCGCCGTGCACGTGCCGGTGCCGCTGATCCCCGTCAACGGCGGCTTCGCCAACCCCGCCGACGCCACCCTCACCGTCCCGGTCCCGGTGGAGGTCGAGCCGGGCCGCGTCGAGATCCAGGTCGTCACGGCGGCGGGCGTCGAGACCAACCGCTACCCCATCGACGTCGCCGACTGACTCGCGCGCTCGCGCGCTCACCACGCTTTCGCCGCATCGCGCGGACCTCTGTATTGCGCGGAACTCGCGCACAGGGGTGTGCGCGTGCGCCTGTCCGCGTACCGTGTCCACTCCTGCCGAAGCCGGAGCCGAACACACATGCGGGCAGGGGCGCATTACGGAAGGTGGAGCGTGCCATGTCTCTGAGGGACGGAACGAGGGCGGTCAACGGTCTCGACGGGCCGGAAAACAGCCTCCCTGGCGGCGGTCTGCGCGCGGGAGCGTCACGGTACGCGCTGCTCCCGCTCCGGCTCTTCCTCAGTGTCACCTTCATCTACGCCGGGGTGGACAAGCTCACCGACCCCGCCTTCCTCGCCGACAGCGGCAACGGCTCACTGGCGCAACTGCTGGAGTCGGCACGCGACGCGGCGGCGATACCCGCCATGATCGACCTGGCGCTGAACGACCCGCGGAGCTTCGGCATCGCCATCGCGGCCGGTGAACTCGCCGTGGGCCTCGGCACGTTGTTCGGTCTGTGGACCCGACTCGCCGCCTTCGGCGGCGCGTTGATATCCCTGTCACTGTGGCTGACGGTCAGCTGGTCGAGCAGCCCGTACTACTACGGCAACGACCTGCCGTACCTGATGGCCTGGACACCGCTGATCCTGGCCGGGGCGCCGATGCTGTCCCTGGACCGGGCGATCACCTCCCGGCGCCGGCGCAAGGGGCGGCACATCTTCGGCTGACGGGGCGCTCCGGCAGGCTCCGTGGGTCAGCGCGGTCAGCGCGGTCAGCGCTTGCGCAGCCGGCGGCGTACGGCATACGTCGCCAGCGCCGTGAACGCCGCCGTCACCAGCGCCGCCGGCACCACCACCAGCAGCAGCGGGCCGGGCACGTCCCACCCGCCGAGCGCGTCCGCCGCGTACGTCAGGGCCACGCCCAGCAACAGCAGGCCGAACACCAGCCGGGCGGGTTCGAAGCGGTGAGGGCTCATCGGCCGGCCTCTCCCTCGTGCCGGGTGATGGTCTCCGGCACCCGGTCCGACCGTTCACCCGAGGGCAGCATCCGTACGATCTCCAGCTGCCCGAGCGTCACATCCGCCCACAGCCTGAGGGTCATCCTCGACTTGTCGGCGTCGAAGGGCGGGAGCGTCTCCCGTGCGTGCCGGCCGACGCCGGCGACGCTGTCGACGAGGACGTCTCCGCGGGGACTCGTCCCCCGCGGCATCCGGATCTCTCCCGCGCCCACCTCCGCGTCGAGTTCGACGCGGGTGTCCCACGGCACGACCACCTTCAGCGCCCCCGCCCCGACCCGCGCCCTGGTCCGTACGACGCTTCGGTCCTCGGTGAATCGCACCCGGCGCAGGTCGAGTTCGCCGGTGCCGCCGTCCAGCCGGTAGCGCGGCTGGACGTCCGAGGCGGCTGACGGCCGCCAGGTGACGTCCCGCCAGTCCGTACCGATGTCCTTCGGGATCACCGCGGTGCCCGCCATCATCAGCGCGGTGAGCACCACGAGCACGATGGAGCCGGCTCCGATCCGGCCCACGAAGGCACTGACGGCGATCCCGATCCCGTGCACCGCGATCGCACAGGCCAGCCCCACCGTCAGGCTGGTGCCCAGCGGACGCGTCTCCCAGCCGCTGAAGGTGCCGATTCCGGCCGCGACCAGGGCGAGGGTGGAGGTCAGTCCGGCGAGCCCGCGTCCGCGCTCCCGCCTGTGCCGCAGGCCGTGGACCCCGCCATGGATCCCGTCGTGGACCCCGCCATGGCCCCACCGCGATCCGGCGGCGGCCGCGAGTCCGCTTCCCCGGCCGTCCGGCACCACCGCGTCCTCCGGCCCCCACAGATAGCCGGTGTCCCGGGCGGCGTCGCCGTCCTTCGTCAGCGGCTCCCACCACCACGGCGGCATGGCCGGCACCGGCGGCGCCTTGGTCTCCGGGGGCGCGTCGGCGACGGCGTGCGCCGTGGTGGGGTCGACGGGGACGCCGACCGCCTCGGCGGCCACCGCCCGGCGCCGGTGGTGGGACCAGTACGCGGCGCCGGTGACCGCGCCGGCGAGGAGGAGGGAGAAGGGGGTGCTGCGGTGGCCGATGGAGGCGAGGAAGAGGCCGCAGCCGACGAGGGCGGTGAGGATGGCGGAGAGCGACGTGCCCTCCACCCGCCCGGACAGCAGCCGGCGTGCCTCGTTCTGCTGCTCCCCCTCCGCGGGGATGAGCAGCCAGGCGAAGCCGTAGAAGACGAGGCCGAGTCCGCCGATGACGGACAGCACGACCAGCGGTACCCGGAAGACGACGGGGTCGAGGTCGAAGTAGCGGCCGAGGCCCGCGCACACACCCCCGACGACCTTGGGCTGCCGGCTCCGGGTGAGCCTGCGGGCGGGCGGCGCCGCCTCCGGTGCGCCCTGC
>NZ_JBOHCV010000503.1:0-3956 GCF_050698815.1 Streptomyces sp. | reverse complement strand
GTGGATGTACAAGGACCGCTGGCCCTCGTAGATGCAGTCGACGGGGCACTCCTCGATGCAGGCCTTGTCCTTAAGGTCGACACAAGGCTCCGCGATGACGTAAGTCACGCTGTCGTTCCTCCTCAATTGGGCCGGCGGACCGGTGTCCGGCTCCGCCGCTGGGCGCGCGGGAGCGCGGCGTCGTCGATGCCCGACCTAGTATCTCCGTTCCCGGGACCGAGACGAACAGGAGGGGCGGGTAGAGCTGTGGAATTCACCACGGGCGGACGCCTAGAGGTCCGGATTACCGCGTCTGACGTGGGGAAACGGGTGTCGGTGCGGTCTTTGACCGGATCTGGCGAGCGGCACGCCAGGTTCACCGACACGGTCGGCGTTCTCACATCCTGGGCAGCGGGTGTGCTGCAGATCACCCGGCGCGGCGGCGAGAGCGTGCTGATCGCGGAGTCGGCGGTGGTCGCCGGCAAGGTCGTGCCGGCCGCGCCCGCCCGCCGGCGCGGTGTACCGGCCGCGAGCGTGGACGAACTGGTCCGGGCCGCGGCACGCGGCTGGCCCGCCGTCGAGACCGAGCGGCTGGGCGGGTGGACACTGCGGGCGAGTGCCGTGGAGGGGTCCGGCCGGCCCGGGCGGCGGGAGGGCTTCACCGCCCGTGCCAACTCCGTACTGCCGCTGGGCGATCCGGGGCTGCCGACGGCGGCGGCGGTCGAACGGGCGCGGCTGTGGTACGAGGCGCGCGGGCTGGTGCCGCGTGTGCAGGTCACCACGGGCGGCGAGCACACCGACGAGCTGCTCGCCGCGGAGCTGGAGCGGCGCGGCTGGCTCGGTGAGCGGTACGCGCTGCTAAGGGTGGCCGCACTGGCGCCGCTGGCCGACCGGGAGCCGGATACCCGGGTACGGCTCAGCCGCACGCCGGACCCGGGCTGGTTCTCGCTGTACCGGCGTGCCGAGGCGCTGCCGGAGTCGGCGCGGAAGGTGCTGGCGGGCGGACCTTCGGTGTGGTTCGCGACCGTGCCCGGGGAGCCGGGCCTGGCCACCGGGACGGGTGCCGGCGGAACGACCGTCGGCGGAACGGATGCGATCGGCCGCTGCGTGGTCGACGGGCGCTGGGCCGGTTTCGCCGCGATAGAGGTCGCTCTGGAACGGCGCCGGGAGGGCCTGGGCACGGCGGTGATGGCCGAACTGGCGCGGCAGGCGCTGGCTGAGGGCGCCTCCGCCGCGTACCTCCAGGTGGAGCGCGACAACGCCGCCGCCCGTGAGCTGTACGACGGGCTGGGCTTCGCCGACCACCACGCGTACCACTACCGCCGCGCACCGCAGGACTGATCCGGATGGCACGCGAGGACGAGGAGAGCTCAGGCAACAGGCAGCGCTTCGCCGAGGCGGCACGGGACGAGCGCCCGGATCTGGCGCTGCTGTGCCTGCTGATCGGCGCCGAGGCGGCTGCCTGCGGGGTGCGGCCCTCGCGGGACGCGAGCGAGGACACGGCGCGGTACGCGGGCGCGGAGACGGCGCGGGACGCCGGCGTGGACGAGGCGCAGATCGAAATCGACCGGCTGGCAGGGCTGTTGCCGTACGCCGCGACCCGTACCCCCGGGCAGTGGGCCGGGGCTCTCGGGCAACTGCTGGGCGTGGAGCACGGCTTCCGCGGCAGCTCGGACGACTACCGGCGGCTGGCCTCCTCCCTGCTGCAGTCGGTGCTGCGGCGGCGCCGCGGACTGCCGATCCTGCTGTCGGTGGTCTGGATGGAGGTGGCGCGGCGGGCCGGGGCCCCGGTGTACGGGGTGGCGTTGCCCGGGCACTTCGTCGTCGGCTTCGGCGACCCGGCCGGCGATCACGTGCTCGTCGATCCCTACGGCGGTGGCCGGCCGCTGGCCGCCGGTGACGCGGAGTTGCTGATGGCGGGCACGACGGGGACGCACCGGCGGGTGTCGGCGGCGATGCTGCAGCCCGCCGGCACGCTGGAGATCGTGCTGCGGATCCTCAACAACATCCGCGCCTGGGCCGCGGGCCGCCCGGAGCACTCGGCCGTACAGCTGTGGGCTCTGGAACTGTCGCTGCTCCTCCCCCACCACCCCGCGCGGCTGCGCTACGAGCGCGCGCGGCTGCTCGTCGAGCGCGGCGACTTCCTGGGCGGTGCGGCGGAGATGGAGGAGTACGCCGAGGCGATCGCGGCGATGGAGCCCGCGACCGCCGACACGGTGCGCAGAGCGGCGCGGGCCGCCCGGGCACGGCTCAACTGACCGGCTCGGACGCACTGCGGCCCGCGACCCGCGCGGGGGCCGGGCCCGCGGGCGGGCCCGGACTCACCGCGGGTTCGTCGGGATCTCCTGTACGCGCTTTGCCGGTGAGGTCTCCTTCAGGGCGAGGCGCAGTGCGCCGGCCACGTCCTGCGGCATGACCGGCGTCTTGCTGCCGTCACCCCGGGTGATCTTCACGCCGGCGAAGGTCGTGCCGTACAGCTGCTGGAGCGCCGGCAGGTTGTAGGTGTCGACCAGCGTGCCGTTGACCGGCTTCATGGACAGGAACTTCGGCAGCGACTTCTGCGGGCTGAACTGGATCGAGGCGCTACCCGCCTTGATCGTCACCAGTCCGGACATCGCGGGCTTGCCGAATGCCTTGATCGCGCGGTTGATTTCCGCCTTGCCGACCTTCGGGCGCTGCATGGACACGGGCAACCGGACCGGGCTGTTCTTGCCCGTGGCGGCGCGGTCGCGGTACGCCTTCTGCAGTGCCGCTCCGGCATCGCCCGGGTCGACGCCCTTGTGCGTCTTGCCGGGCACCGCGACGGCCTTGCCCCTGATGAACTTGACCATGCCGTCCTTGGGGGCGCCGCCGTTCCCGGTCTCCTGGGAGACCTTCGACAGGGCCGACGCCATCTTCTCCTTGTCGACCTTGATGGCGGGCTCCGCCTGCCGTTCGGCCCCGAACAGGGAGCCGATGACGGAGACGGGGTTGTAGTCCCGGCCGGCGGCCGCTCGTACGGTGGCCTCGGTGTCCAGGGTCAGCCCCGCCACGCTCGGCTTGAGCTGGGTCTGCTTGCCGCCGGCGACGACGGTGAACGGCTGGACCGTACGGTTGCCGAACGCCGCGTCCAGCTTGTTGACGGCCTCGTGCTTGGTCGTACCGCCGATGTCGTTGCCGAGGACCGTCGTGCCGGTCGGCACGTCCGCGTGGTCGAACAGCAGACCGGCGCCGTAGGCGATGCCGACGAGCCCGAAGAGACCGGCCCCGGCGAGCACCAGCTTGGAACGGACGCCGGACGGCCCGTCGGAGGTGCGACCGGGGGTCCTGCCCGTCCGCCGGGCGGAGGCCGCTGAGCCGGCGGACGCGGAGCGCGCGAACGGCGACGACGACGCCGCGGCGCCCGAGGGGACGCGCGGGATGCCGCTGACGAGGGTGCCGCCGGAGACTCGCGCTTCGCCGGGGTCACCGGAGCCCGAGCCGCCGGAGCCCGAGCCGCCGGGGAACATGTCTTCGCCGACGCCGCCGGGCGCGAAGGGCGCACGGCCCGTACCCAGACCGAGGGTCGAACTGGCGGGCGACTCGGCCGGTCCGCCGGTACCGGGGTGCGGCGGCAGCGGGGTGTCACCCATGGCCGGGCCGGTCGTCGGCCCGCCGGGACCACCGACCGCCGGCACCCCGTCGGCGGGCGTTTCCGTCCCGGTCGTGCCGGTCGTGCCGCCGTCGTCCATCAGCCCGCGCAGAGCGCTCTGCGGTGCGCCACCGGAGCCGTACGGGTCCGAGCCACCGGCACCGTAGGGGTCCCCGCTCCCGTACGCCGGGCCGGACCCGGCCGCACCGCCGGCACCGCCGGACCCACCGGGATTCGGCTTCCCCTTGCGGGGCGCGAACCAGTCGCTGGTCTCCGTAGTGAACTCGCCGCTGCCGGAAGCCTCACCGGACCCACTGGTCCCGCTGGACCCCGCGGACCCGCCCAGGCCGCCCGCGTCGCCGCCGGT
>NZ_JBOHCV010000502.1:0-2908 GCF_050698815.1 Streptomyces sp. | reverse complement strand
GCCGGTGAGCCGTCGGCGGTCGGCGCAGGCGGCGGTGCCGCGGAACTGGTGTCCACCGAGGGCGAGGAGCTGAGGCAGCCCGCCGCCCCTCAGGAGCCGGGGCCGGGTGAGCGGGCCCGCAGTCTGTGGTCGGACGCCTGGCACGACCTGCGCCGCAATCCCGTCTTCGTCGTCTCCGGACTGCTGATCTTCTTCCTCGTCCTCATCTCCCTGTGGCCCGGCCTGATCGCCACCCGCAACCCGCTCTCCTGCCAGCTGGGGAAGTCCCTGGACCCGGCCTCGCCCGGCCACTGGTTCGGCTACGACACCCAGGGCTGCGACGTCTACACGCGGGTGGTCCACGGCGCCCGTACGTCCGTGACCGTCGGCGTCTGCGCCACCCTCGGCGTCGCCCTGGCCGGCAGCGTCCTGGGCGGGCTCGGGGGCTTCTTCGGCGGCTGGTGGGACGCCCTGCTCTCCCGGCTCACCGATATCTTCTTCGGCATCCCGATCATGCTCGGCGGGCTGGTCTTCCTCTCCATGACGGGCAGCCGTTCGGTGTGGACGGTGGTCGCCTTCATCGCACTGCTGGGCTGGCCGCAGATCGCCCGCATCGCGCGCGGCGCGGTCATCTCGGCCAAGCAGCACGACTACGTACAGGCCGCGCGGGCACTGGGCGCCGGCAACGCGCGGATGCTGGTGCGGCACATCCTGCCGAACGCCGTCGCGCCGGTCATCGTCACCGCGACGATCGCGCTGGGCACGTACATCGCGCTGGAGGCGACCCTCAGCTACCTCGGCGTCGGACTGCAGCCGCCCACCGTCTCCTGGGGCGCGGACATCTCCGACGCCTCGCAGGGGATGCAGTTCCGCAACGCGCCGCACATCCTGCTCTATCCCGCCGCCGCACTGAGCCTGACCGTGCTGGCCTTCATCATGCTCGGCGACGCGGTGCGCGACGCCCTCGACCCCAAGCTGCGCTGAGGGAGACGTACGTGAACCGGACCCAGCCCCGTCCCCCGTCGCCGCCCCCGTCCCCGGAGGCGCCGCTGCTGGCCGTACGGGACCTGCGGGTGGAATTCCGCACCCGGGACGGCGTCGCCCAGGCCGTCAACGGCGTCAGCTTCGGCGTCTCGGCGGGCGAGACGCTGGCCGTGCTGGGGGAGTCCGGTTCGGGCAAGTCGGTGACCGCGCAGGCGGTCATGGGCATCCTCGACACGCCGCCGGGACGGATCACGGGCGGCGAGATCCGCTTCGAGGGCCGGGACCTGCTGACGCTCCCGGCGGAGGAGCGGCGGAAGATCCGCGGCGCGCGGATGGCGATGATCTTCCAGGACGCGCTGTCGTCGCTGAACCCCGTGCTCAGCGTGGGCTACCAGCTCGGTGAGATGTTCCGGGTGCACCGGGGCGCCTCCCGCAAGGAGGCCAGAGCCAAGGCCGTCGAACTCATGGACCGGGTCCGGATTCCGGCCGCCCGGGCACGGGCCGGCGACTACCCGCACCAGTTCAGCGGCGGCATGCGCCAACGCATCATGATCGCCATGGCGTTGGCGCTCGAGCCCCGGCTCATCATCGCGGACGAGCCGACCACCGCGCTGGACGTCACCGTCCAGGCCCAGGTGATGGAACTGCTCGCCGACCTCCGCCGCGAGTACCGGATGGGCCTGATCCTGATCACCCACGACCTGGGCGTGGTCGCCGACGTCGCCGACGAGATCGCCGTGATGTACGCCGGCCGGATCGTGGAGACCGCCCCGGTGGGCGAGCTCTACCGGGCCCCCGCCCATCCGTACACGAAGGGGCTGCTCGACTCCATCCCGCGCCTGGACCAGAAGGGGCAGCGGCTCAACGCGATCAAGGGGCTGCCGCCGAGCCTGCTCAGCGTCCCGCCCGGCTGCGGTTTCCACCCCCGCTGCCCGATGGCGCGCCCCGTCTGCCGCACCGACGAGCCGCCGCTGTACGGCGAGGTGGGTCCGGGCAGAGCCAGTGCGTGCCACTTCTGGAAGGAGCTGCTGGATGAGCGGTGACAGCATGACCGCGCCGGCGGGGACCGCGTACGCGCCGGGTGAGGCGATCCTCGAGGTGAGCGGTCTGGTCAAGCACTTCCCGCTCACCCAGGGCGTCGTCATCAAGCGGCAGGTGGGCGCCGTCAAGGCCGTCGACGGCGTCTCCTTCGACCTGACACGCGGCGAAACCCTGGGCATCGTCGGGGAGTCGGACTGCGGCAAGTCGACCGTCGCCAAGCTGGTCACGCACCTGGAGACCCCCACCGCCGGGCGCATCCGCTACAAGGGCGAGGACATCACCCGGCTCTCGGGGAAGGCGCTCAAGGCCGTACGCCGCAACATCCAGATCGTCTTCCAGGACCCCTACACCTCCCTCGACCCTCACCAGTCCCTCCGCCGCGTGCTCGACGAGGTGCAGCAGGTGCAGTTCTCGCGGCCGAAGGCCGAGCGCGAGGCACGCACGCGCGAGCTCCTCGACGCAGTCGGGCTTGCCGAGAAGGAAGCGCGCGCGCTACCCAGAGAGCTGTCGGGCGGGCAGCGTCAGCGGGCCGCGATCGCCCGTGCGCTCGCCACCGAGCCCAAGGTCCTGATCCTGGACGAGGCTGTTTCAGCCCTCGACGTCTCGATCCAGGCCCAGATCCTCAACCTCGTCGCCGACCTGCGCCGCGAGTTCCGCCTCACCTACATTCTCATCTCGCACGACCTCACCGTCGTCCGCCAGGTCGCGGACGAGGTGCTCGTCATGTACCGCGGCCGGGTCGTCGAGCAGGGGCCGGTCGCCACGATCCTCAAGGCTCCGCAGCACCCCTACACGCAGCGGCTGCTCGAATCCGTGCCGCGGCCCGGCATGTCGCTCGTCCGGCGCAAGGCGAAGCTCGAGCTCGACGAGACCGGCTGCCTCTTCCGGGGCCGCTGCCCCAAGG
>NZ_JBOHCV010000501.1:0-5749 GCF_050698815.1 Streptomyces sp. | reverse complement strand
CGTCCGGGGAAGGCAACAGCCGCGACCAGGACAGCAACGCCCCCGTGGGAGGCGGCGCTTAAGCACGGAGATCGGCACGGGCAGTAGGGTGCCTTTGACCGAGCAGACGTCGACGACAACGGAGCAGGAACGTGTCCCGTCAGGTGTTCCTCTACGACCCACCGGACCGATTCATCGCCGGTACGGTCGGGCTGCCAGGACGGCGCACCTTCTACCTCCAGGCGTCGGCCTCGGGCCGTACGACCAGCGTCGCCTTGGAGAAGGCCCAGGTCGAGGCACTCGCTGAACGGATCGACGAACTGCTGGACGAAGTGGTGCGGCGTTCCGGAGGGAACGCCCCCGTGCCGGCCGTCGCACCCACGGAGACCGACGACAAGGAACCGCTGGAGACGCCCGTCGAGGAGGAGTTCCGGGTCGGCACCATGGCACTGGCCTGGGACGGTGACGGCGAGCGGATGGTGGTCGAGGCGCAGGCCATCGTCGAGCTGGAGGCAGACTCCGACGAGGACCTCGCCGATGCCGAGGAACGGCTGCTCCAGGACGACGAGAACGGGCCCCCGATGCTCCGCGTGCGGCTTGAGGGCGCCATGGCCCGCGCCTTCGCCAAGCGCGCACTGGAGGTCGTGAACGCGGGCCGTCCGCCGTGCCCGCTGTGCAGCCTTCCGCTCGATCCGGAAGGGCACGTGTGCCCCCGTCAGAACGGCTACCGGCGCGGCGAATGAAACAGGCAGCCGATTCCGGTTCTCCGTCGCCACAGAGGCAGTTGACTGCTTCGCCGGCGGACGAGGAGACACGCACCCATCTCGTGCTCGGCACGCTGTCCGTACTGGGACGGATCCGGCAGGCCTCCAACGCGGTGCTCTTCGGAGAGGTCGAGCATGAGGGTCGCAGAGTGTCGTGCGTGTACAAGCCCGTGGCCGGAGAGCGTCCCCTGTGGGACTTCCCCGACGGCACTCTCGCGCAGCGCGAAGTGGCGGCCTACGAGATCTCCCGCGCCACCGGCTGGGACCTGATCCCCGCGACCGTGCTGCGGGAGGGACCGTACGGACAGGGCATGTGCCAGGCGTGGGTCGGAGCGCCGCCCGGCAGCGACGAGGACGCCGCGGGCGCCGGCGCGGAGGACGCCGAGGAGGCCGAGGGCGCAAGTGACACCGAGGACGCCGGAGACGCCGAGGACGCCGACGGGACGGAAGAGGAAGGCCTCGAAGACCTGCTGGCCATCGTCGAGGGAGACGAGCCGGGGGAGGGCTGGAAGACCGTGGGCCATGTGGACACCGGCGCGGACCGCCCCGCTCTGCTCGTGCACGCCGACGACGAACGGCTGCGGCGGCTGGCCGTCATCGACGCGGTCATCAACAACGGCGACCGCAAGGGCGGACACCTACTGCCCGTCCCCGGGGGCCGGTTGTACGCCATCGACCACGGCGTCACCTTCCACGTCGACGACAAGCTGCGCACGCTGCTGTGGGGCTGGGCCGGTGAGCCACTGACCGCCGAGGCAGCCGCGGCCCTGCGCGGCCTCTCGGCCGCCCTGGCCGGAAGCACCCCGCTCGCCGCACGGCTGTCCGAACTGATCACCACGACCGAACTCGACGCACTGCGCAAGCGCGTCGACGCGTTGTGCAAGTCCGGACGGCACCCTCTTCCCAGCGGCGACTGGCCGGCCATTCCCTGGCCGCCGGTCTAGTACGGCCCCTGCCTCCGCTGAAAGCGCTACGGCCGCTGCGTCCCCGCGCCCGGGGACGTACTCACGCCCGGGGTCATACCCGCCGCACGTGCAAGACCGCCTATCAAGCCATTCACGCCGGTCCTTCACGGACCGCCACCGTCCCGTCAGGATGCCGAACGGCTGTCCGGGTTAGGCTCAGAGAATGCATGCCTGGCCCGCTTCCGAGGTCCCCGCGCTGCCTGGTCAGGGCCGCGACCTCGAGATCCACGACACCGCGACCGACGGCCGAGTCACCCTCGCCCCAGGTCCTGTCGCCCGCATATACGTCTGCGGCATCACCCCCTACGACGCCACCCACCTGGGGCACGCGGCGACGTACAACGCGTTCGACCTCGTACAGCGCGTGTGGCTCGACAACAAGCGGCAGGTTCACTACATACAGAACGTCACCGACATCGACGACCCGCTCCTGGAACGGGCCGACGCCACCGGTGACGACTGGAGCGCTCTCGCGGAGCGCGAGACGGCCCTCTTCCGCGAGGACATGACGGCCCTGCGGATGCTGCCGCCCAGGCACTTCGTCGGCGCCGTCGAATCCATCCCGCGCATCGTCCCGATGGTCGAGCGACTGTGCGACCAGGGTGCCGCGTACGAACTGGAGGGCGACGTCTACTTCTCCGTCGAGAGCGATTCCCACTTCGGTGAGGTGTCCCGGCTCGACGCGGAGACCATGCGCCTGCTGTCCGCCGAACGCGGCGGCGACCCGGAGCGGCCGGGCAAGAAGAGCCCGCTCGACCCGATGCTGTGGCGCGCCGCCCGCCCCGGCGAACCGCACTGGGACGGAGCCTCGCTCGGCCCCGGACGTCCCGGCTGGCACATCGAGTGCGTGGCCATCGCACTCGAGCATCTCGGCATGGGCTTCGACGTTCAGGGCGGAGGATCCGATCTCGCCTTCCCGCACCACGAGATGGGTGCCTCGCACGCCCAGTCGCTGACCGGGGAGTACCCCTTCGCCCAGACCTACGTGCACGCCGGAATGGTCGGGCTGGGCGGTGAGAAGATGTCGAAGTCCAAGGGCAACCTGGTCTTCGTCTCGCAGTTGCGGCGCGACGGCGTCGACCCGTCCGCGATACGGCTCACGCTCCTGTCGAACCACTACCGCGCGGACTGGGAGTACACCGACGCCGTCCTCGAGGAGGCCAAGGCCCGGCTCGGTCGGTGGCGTGCCGCCGTCTCCCGGCCCGACGGCCCGCCCGCCGAGGCCGTGGTGGAGGGGATACGTGTGGCGCTGGCCGAGGATCTGAACGCGCCGACGGCGCTGGCCGCCGTCGACCAATGGGCCGCGGAACAGGAAGCCCGCGGGGGTACCGACACGGGGGCGCCCGGTCTGGTCTCCCGCGCGGTCGACGCGCTGCTGGGCGTCGCCCTCTAGAACCCCTCCCGGCACCGGCAGAGCCCGTGCACGGACCCGGGGCCGCCCCTCTGCCGATTTCAGGGGGGCGGCCACTTCGGGTGTCCACCCGGTGACGGGTCACTCCTCGTCCGAGTCCTCCGAGGAGTCCGATTCCGGCGGCGGTTTCGGCTCATCGGCTTCGGGTTTGCCGGGCTTCCCGCGATTGCCGTTGTTCCCGGGCTTCCCGTTCTTCCCGGGCTTCCCGGACGTTTCCTCCGTGCCGTTCGTGCTGTCCTTGGCGTCCTTGGCGTCTTTCGCGGACCGCTTCGCCGGGCGGCTGCGTCCGCCGCCCGCTTCGCGCCGGTACGGACTCGAGCCGGACTCCGTGGCGTTGCCCCCCGCCGGGCCACCCGCGGGCCCGCCGTCGCGCCGCCTCAGATAGCGCTCGAACTCCTTGGCGATGGCCTCACCCGACGCCTCGGGGAGTTCGGCCGTGTCCCGTGCCTCCTCGAGCGACTGCACGTACTCCGCGACCTCGCTGTCCTCGGCGGCCAGCTGGTCCACGCCCAGTTGCCAGGCCCGGGCGTCCTCGGGCAGCTCGCCCAGCGGCACGCTCAGCCCGAGCAGGTCCTCCAGCCGGTTGAGCAGCGCCAGCGTCGCCTTCGGATTCGGCGGCTGCGAGACGTAGTGCGGGACGGAGGCCCACAGGCTCACCGCCGGCACGCCCGCGTGCGTGCAGGCTTCCTGCAGGATGCCGACGATTCCGGTGGGGCCTTCGTAACGCGACTCCTCCAGGTTCATCGTGCGGGCGAGGTCGGGATCGGAGGTCATGCCGGTCACCGGAACCGGGCGGCTGTGCGGCGTGTCCCCGAGTAGAGCGCCCAGCACCACCACCATCTCCACGCCCAACTCGTGGGCGAAGCCCAGGATCTCGTTGCAGAAGGACCGCCAGCGCATGCTCGGTTCGATTCCGCGCACCAGCACGAGGTCGCGCGGCGTGCCCTTGCCGTCCGCGTTGTCGACACGTACGACGGCCAGCCGGGTCGTCGGCCAGGTGACCTTGCGGACGGCGCCGTCCAGCCACACCTGCGGCCTGTTGACCTGGAAGTCGTAGTAGTCCTCGGCGTCCAGTGCCGCGAAGACCTCGCCCTTCCACTCCCGTTCCAGGTGCCCGATCGCGGTGGAGGCGGCGTCGCCGGCGTCGTTCCAGCCCTCGAACGCGGCCACCATGACGGGGTCGACCAGCTCGGGAACCCCCTCGAGCTCGATCACCCAGCGCCTCCTTCCGGCCGGGATGAAGCGCCTGCTCCGCACCCGGCTGCCGTTCCCATTCCGTGCGGCCACCAGCCTACGGCGTGCGGGCGTCCGGGCCGCAGCCCTCGCCCCTGCGCCGATTCCGCCGCACGCTTCAGGCGTCCGTCCGGGTTCGTTCGGGTCCGTCCTGGCCTGGGGCGGTGCCGGAGCGGGGGCTCACCCCGGGAGGGGCGAGGCGTTGACCGTAGGGTCGGGGCCACCGGCCGGTCATCCTGCCGGACGCACCACAGCATGAGAGAGGCACAGTGAGCGCCAGCACGCCGCAGCACCAGCACCAGGAAGACGCCACCGCAGCATGGTGGCGGGAGGCGGTCGTCTACCAGGTCTACGTGCCCAGCTTCGCCGACTCCGACGGCGACGGCATGGGTGATCTGCGGGGCGTGGCCGGCCGGCTCGACCACCTCGCCGGACTCGGCGTCGACGCGATCTGGCTGACACCGTTCTACCGCTCGCCCTGGGCGGACGGCGGATACGACGTCTCCGACCACCGTGACGTCGACCCGCGGCACGGCACTCTCGAGGACTTCCGCGACCTGCTCGCGGGCGCGCACGACCGCGGTCTGAAGGTCATCATCGACCTGGTCCCGAACCACTGCTCCGATCAGCACCCCTGGTTCGCGGAGGCGCTCGCCGCCGCCCCCGGCTCGGCCGCCCGCGACCGCTTCCACTTCCTGGCCGGCAGCGGTCCGGACGGCAGCGAGCCGCCTTCGGACTGGCAGTCCAAGTTCGGCGGCGGCGCCTGGACCCGTACGCCCGACGGCCAGTGGTACATGCACATCTTCGCCGCCCAGCAGCCCGACCTGAACTGGGAGAACCCGGAGACGGCAGCCGACTTCGAGCGCACCCTGCGGTTCTGGCTCGACCTCGGTGTCGACGGCTTCCGTGTCGATGTCGCACACGGCCTGCGCAAGGATCTGCGGCAGCCGCTGCGCGACACCCTCGGCAACGACGCGGCGCCGCTCAACTCGCCGCCGCAGGGCGAGAACCACCCCTTCTGGGACCGTGACGAGGTGCACGAGACCTACCGCGCCTGGCGCAAGATACTCGACGCCTACGACCCGCCCCGTATCGCCGTCGCGGAGGCGGGCGTCAGCGCCTCCCGGCTGCCTCTCTACACCCGGCCCGACGAGCTCCACCAGGCGTTCAACTTCTTCCACCTGCGCTGTCCCTGGGACGCGGCCTCCTTCCGCGAGGTCATCGACACCTCGCTCGCCGGAGCCCGCTCCGTGGGCACTCTGCCGACCTGGGTGCTCTCCAACCACGACGTGGTACGGCACGCCACCCGGTACGCGCTGCCCGAGGGCACGGACCTCGCCGGCTGGCTGGCCACCGACGGCGGCGAACCCGCCGCCGACCACCGGCGTGGCCGCCGC
>NZ_JBOHCV010000500.1:0-4800 GCF_050698815.1 Streptomyces sp. | reverse complement strand
GCGGGCCTGCCGTGCCTCGCCCCGGGCGCGGAGACCAGCGCCGACGCCCGCCTCACCCTGGTCCCGGCGACCCTCGCCAAGGGCCTGGAGTACGACTACGTCGTCCTCGACGAGCCCGCCGCCATCGTCGACGGCGAACCGGACGAACGCACGGGCCTGCGCCGCCTGTACGTCGCCCTCACCCGCGCGGTCTCCGGCCTGACGGTTCTGCACGCCACGCCGCTGCCGGCAGCGCTAGTCTGAACGCCATGCTGCGGGAGTTCCAGACGGCGACCCTGATCGCCGCCACGCTCACCACCGGCCTGAGCGCCGGGCTCTACTACGGCTTCGCCTGCGCGGTCATGCCGGGCCTCGCCCGCACGGAGGACCGTAGCTTCATCCAGGGGATGCGGCGCATCAACACGGCCATCCTCAACGGCTGGTTCATGCTCCTCTTCCTCGGCTCGCTGCTCTTCACGATCGCGGCCGCCGCACTCCAACTGCCGGACGCCGGCTGGGGGACGGCCCTGCCCTGGACCGTTGCGGCGCTGGTGCTGTACGTGGCGGTGCTCGTCGTCACCATGAGCGTGAACGTCCCGCTCAACAACGCGCTCGAAGCGGGCGATCCTCCTGACGCCTCGGCTGAACTCACCGCCCTCCGCGCCCGCTTCGAGTCCCCCTGGACGCGCTGGAACCTGATCCGCACGGTCCTCAACGCGGCGGCCTTCGCCTGCCTCGCCTGGGCACTGATGCGCCAGCGGTAGGGCGGCATTACTGGTCCACCCTCCCCCCCCGTCGCGGCTACCGTAAGTACATGGCCGACCCAAGAGAGGCGCTGCGTCGTCTCACCGCATCCGCCGTTGCGGGAGAGAACGGGGAGTTGCATTCCCTCTGCCGACGCTACGGCGCGGAACTTGTTGTGGCCTTCGGCAGCGCGGTACGCACGGATGCCACGCCACGAGATCTCGATATCGCCGTTGCCTTCCACAGGCATGGGCCACAGCCCGACGTACTGGGTTTCCTCGACGCTCTGGGAGTGCTGGCCGAGACCACCACACTGGACTTCATGGATCTCGGCCGGGCGGGCCCCGTCGCACGGGAGCGTGCGCTGGTCAATGGGCTCCCACTGGTAGAGCTGATTCCCGGCGTCTTCGCTCGCGAGCAGATGCACGCGATCACAGAGCGGATGGACACCGCCTGGCTGCGACGTCTGGATCTGGAGTTGATGGCCCGGTGAGCGTGGACCAGGGAGTCACGGTCGACCTCTCTATCCTGGCCGGCGCCATCCCGATGGCGAGACGTCTCTACGATGACTACGTGCGTCAAGTGGCCGCCTTTCTCACCAGTCACCCACGCTGACTTACTTCAGTCGTCGTCCGGGCACGGCTATCTGACCGAGGGGTTCGGACTCGTACTGCGGTACGCCTTCGAGGAGTTAGGCCTTCACTGGCTCGAGGCCGACATCCAGCCCGGCGTCAGCCGTCCAGTACGTCGCGCCAGGTGCGGACCACAGCGGCGTCGGCCGGACCGGACCAGCCCTGGGGGCGGGCCGCGCCGCCGATGTGGAAGGCGGTGACGCCTGCCGCCGCGAGCTCCGGAACATGGTCCAGGCGCAGGCCGCCGCCGACCATGATCCGGGGCCCGCGACCCGGTTCGGCCGTGACCTCACGTGCCGCCTCCGCGCGCAGGACGGGCAGGCCGTCGTCGACGCCGTGCGGGGAGCCCGCCGTCAGATAGGTGTCGAGGCCGGGCAGAGCGGCGAGTTGTTCGCGCAGGCCGTCGCGGTCGGCGGCGCGATCGATGGCACGGTGGAAGGTCCAGCGGCAGCCCTCGATGACCTCGGTCAGGGCGCCGATCGCGTCCAGGTCCGGCCCGCCCGCCTCGTTCAGGAAGCCGAGGACGAACTCGTCGGCACCCTCGGCACGTAGCAGCCCGGCCTGGGCGCACAGCGCTTCCAGCGCCGCGTCGTCGCCGGCGGCGAAGCCGTCGGACGCCCGCAGCATGACGCGCAGCGGAAGGCCGACGGCGGCGCGGATACCGGCGAAGGTCTCCCGGGAGGGGGTGAGGCCGTCGGCGGCCATGTCCGTGACCAGTTCTAGGCGATCCGCCCCGCCGGCCTGGGCAGCGCGTGCGTCGTCCGCGGTGAGCGCGATCACCTCGAGAATTGGTCTAGACATGTACCACAGCCTGCCACATGGCGGACCGCCCCTGGAAGACGGCGATCACCGCAGACGACAATCACCCCATGGCGACAACCGACGACCCCGGGACCGGCCCCGTCCGGGAGACGCACGAGACGCACGAGGTGCTGCTCTCCCGCTGGGTCACCCTGCTGGTCGGAGCACGGGACGGCGAGGCCGGTCCGGACCCCGCCCCGTACGGGGAGAACCTGCTCGCCCGCTGGTCGGAGCCGCAGCGCCGGTACCACACCACCGACCACCTCCTCGCCGTACTCGACCGCGTCGACGAGCTGGCCCCGCACAGCACCGGTGGCGGCACGGACCTGCACGCGGTGCGGCTCGCGGCCTGGTTCCACGACGCCGTCTACCGGCCCGACCGCGGCGAGAACGAGGAGCGCAGCGCCCGGCTGGCCGAACGCGCCCTCCCCGAAGCCGGGGTCTCCGCCGCCCGTACGGCCGAGGTCGCCCGCCTCGTCCGGCTCACCGTGAGCCACGACCCCGAGCCGGGCGACGCCGACGGCGCGCTGCTGTGCGACGCGGACCTAGCGGTGCTGGCGGGCGCCCCCGAGGAGTACGCCCGTTACGCGGCCACGGTCCGGCAGGAGTACGACTTCGTCCCGGACGCCGACTTCCGCGCGGGCCGGGCCGGAGTACTGCGCCAACTCCTCGGTCTGCCACAGCTCTTCCGCACCCCGTACGGCCAGGACCGCTGGGAGGATCTCGCGCGCCGCAACCTGGAGACCGAGCTGGAGCTGCTGGCCACGGGTGCCTGAGATCCACGTCACGCCGGGCGGCGGACGCCGGGCGGGCGCACCATGGACGGCATGGAACTGATCGATGCCTTCGACACGGCCTTCAAGGAGTGGGACCGGCTCGTACACGAGGTCGCGGAGGAGCAGTGGGAGGACCCCACGCCCTGCGCCGAGTGGAACGTACGGGACCTGGTCAACCACCTCGTCGGCGAGCACCTCTGGGCACCGCTCCTGCTGGACGGCGCGACCCTCGAGGAGATCGGCGACCGCTTCGACGGTGACGTGGTCGGCGACGACCCGGTCGCCGCGTGGGAGGAGGCGGGCGGCGCCTCGTGGTCCGCGTTCCACCGGAAGAAGGCGCTGACGGGTCAGGTGCACGTCACCACCAGAATGATGCCGGCGGCGGAGTACGGCTGGCAGATGACCCTCGACCTCGCCGTACACGGCTGGGACCTGGCCCACGGCATCGGCGTACGGTCCCGGATGCTGGACGAGCTGGCCGACGCGGTCTACGAACGGGCCGCACCGGAGGCCGAGAGATGGCAGGGAGCGGGAGTCATCGACCCGCCGGTGCCGGTGCCGGACGACGTGGTCCCGCAGGACCGGCTGGTGGCACTGCTGGGGCGCCGCCCGTAGCGGAAGCCCGCAGTGGAAGCCCGCAGCGGAATGCGGATCGGGGGGCCGTGGTTGGTGGATGACATGCCCGCCGATCCGACTCCCCCGCGCGGCGGACTGCCGGTGTCCGTCTACGTCCTCGGGCTCTCGGTCTTCGCGCTCGGCACCTCCGAGTTCATGCTGTCCGGCATCCTGCAGCCGCTCGCCCGCGATCTGGACGTCTCCATACCGAAGGCCGGACTGCTGGTGTCCGCCTTCGCGATCGGCATGGTCGTGGGCGCCCCGCTGCTCGCCGCCGCGACGCTGCGGCTGCCCCGCCGTACGACGCTGATCACGCTGCTCGGGCTCTTCGGGCTCGGGCAGGTCGCGGGGGCGCTGGCCCCCGCCTACGGTGCGCTCTTCGCGTCCCGCGTCGTCAGCGCGCTCGCCTGCGCGGGCTTCTGGGCGGTGGGCGCGGCGGTCGCCGTCTCGCTGGTGCCGGTGACCGCGCGGGCCCGCGCCATGGCCGTCATGGTCGGCGGGCTGAGCATCGCCAACATCGCGGGCGTGCCCGCCGGTTCACTCCTCGGGCAGCACGCGGGCTGGCGGTCGGCCTTCTGGGCGGTGGCGGTCATGTCGGCGGTCGCGCTCGTCGGGGTGGTGGCGCTCGTACCGCGGACGAAGCCGCCGACCGGCGCGGACCGGCCACGGCTGCGCCGCGAGATCCGCATCTACGCCGACAAGCAGGTCTGGCTCACCCTGGTCACCATCGCGCTCAACGGCGCCGCGGTCTTCGCCGTCTTCTCCTACCTCGCCCCGCTGCTCACCGAGACCGCCGGGCTGCGGGAGAGCTGGGTGCCGACGGTGCTGGCCCTGTTCGGAGCGGGCGGGCTCATCGGTACGGCGATCGGCGGCCGCGTCGCGGACGCGCACCTCTTCGGCACGATGTACATCGGCACCACCGCGTCGGCGGCCGTGCTGACCCTGCTGGCCCTCCTCACCCACACCCCGGCCGCGGCGGTCGGGCTCGCCCTGCTGCTGGGCGTCACGGCCTTCACGACGGCTCCGGCGCTGAACGCGCGCATGTTCAACGTCGCCGACGCCGCCCCCACGCTGGCGGGCGCCACGGTGACCGCCGCCTTCAACATCGGCAACACGGTGGGCCCTTGGCTGGGCGGCCTGGTCATCAGCGCCGGCTGGGGCTACCCGGCGGTGGCCTGGACGGGTGCGGCCCTCGCCGCGGCGGGTGTCGCCGCGACGGCTGTCGCCTCCCGCGCGCAACAGCGGCACGCCCG
>NZ_JBOHCV010000499.1:0-6000 GCF_050698815.1 Streptomyces sp. | reverse complement strand
CCTGCACTCCGGTGCGGCTCCGGCCCGGGGCCCCCGTCAACACAGTGCTGACGACAGCAATCACATCCACGGAATCGGCACACGGAAGCCAGCAGCAAAAACTCGCCCAAGACCTGGTGTCCCGCTTCGCCAATCCTCCGTCGCGGAACTCCGATAACTGAGTCAGACCCTGTGCAACAGGACATCGGCTACCGGCGAGAGTGGAAAACGCCCCGCTCCTCAGCACAGGATCGCGTCAGGCTTCGGAGCCCGGAGCGCCACGGACGATGTCCTTCGCGGGATCGAACTCACCGGAAAGCTCGTGATCGTGACCGGCGGCTACTCGGGCCGGGGCTGGAGACGACGCGGGCGCTCGCCGGCGCCGGTGCCCATGTCGTGGTGCCTGCCAGGCGCCGCGCTGCCGAGTTGAAACGCGCTCGAGGTCAGACGCGTGGCCGAGCCTGGCCCCACGCCGCATCCATCAGGTCACCTCGAACCCACCACAAGATCGATTGTCAGACACCACCTAGGCGAAGGCCTTCCGCAGCTCGCCGATGTTCTCCCGCGTGACCTGCCACAACTCCTCCTGCCGGCCCCGGACGTCGGCCACCGCCACCGCGTGGTCGGCGAGCACTCCCAGGGCGCGCTCGGTGAGCTTCGCCTCCAGATCCTCGTCGTGCACCGAGACCCCCCACTCGGGGCGGTCGATGTCGGACAGGAAATAGGCGAGCTTGGGATGGGACACCAGGCTGATGATCGGCGTTCCGCAGCCGAAGGGGATCATCCCGGCATGCCCTCGCATCCCGATCGCCAGCTTCGTGCGCCGGTAGATGTCCCGCACCTCGTCGTTCGACGCGTCGTACAGGGGCTCGATGGGGAGCCTGATGCCGTACTCCCGGCGCAGATCATGGACGAACTTCTCGTCGGGTTGCATATGGGCCGCGTACCGCAGGTCGGCGTGCTCCCTCAGTGTGCGCACCGCGCCGGCCATCTGGGCCAGGAAGTAGCCGTAGTCATGACCGAAGCGCAGTCCGGACCGGTCGTAGGCGCAATTGAGCAGTACCGTCTCGTCGCGCTGCGCGGGATCGGTCCAGCCCGGGACGAGCTGCCGGAGCACCGTGGTGGGGCAGGGCTGATACACCACACGGTCGCGCAGCCCGGCGGGGAGAAGTTCACGGACCCGTTCGATGGAACCGTGGTTGCGCAGGCCGAAGAAGGCCGAGCGGTCGACCAGCGCCTCGAGGCTCTTGGCGAACCGCTGACGCCGGTAGAGCTGGCCGTCGAAGATGTTGTAGCCGACCGCGAACACCGCCAGCGGCACCGTGATCCGGGCCAGCGTCCGGTCCTCGATGTTCCACTGCCAGGCGCTGCTGTCGTTCGGCGCGGTGTCCGGGAGGAACAGGCCGCCGCCCCCTACGACCACTCCGCGGCGGGCGTTCACACGCTCCAGCGCCGCGTCGTCGAAGTACCGGTGCACATGGACCGGCAGCCAGCGGTCGGGCCCGGTGTCCTCGTCCAGGCACATGCGTACCGCCTCGGGCAGCACCTTGTCGCCCGCGTTCTCCTTGCCGTCGGAGAACAGTGCCACGTGTGCCAGCTGCTCGCCCGCTTCGGTGTCCGGTCCTGACGCGTCTTCCTCGGTGGGCAGCGTTCGCCGGTGCATGATGCGGCAGCCGACGTGGGTGGGGTCGGCGTCCAGCCCTTCGCCCGCGTAGGCGTGGGCGGTGTCGTCGGCGCCTCGCACCCAGGCGAGCCGGGCCAGCTGCCCGTACGCCTCCCCTGCGATCTCGGGTGCCGCTGATGCCAGCAGCAGGTGTATCTCGGCCTCGTCGTAGCGGGACATCGCCATCAGCGAGGTCCCGAGCACCAGATGGCAGCGGGGCCGGTCGGCGTCAGTCGCCACCAGGGGCCCGAGGAGGTCGATCGCGTCCTGGTGGCGGCCCTGCCGCCGGTAGACCTCCGCGAGCTGACGGGCCAGATCCAACTGCGGGCGCCGCTCGAGCAGCGGAAGGCCGAAGTGCTCGAGCAGTTCGGGGTGTTTGGCTCCGCGGAGTGTGCAGTACGCGGTGTGGAACTCCTCGTCGGACAGCTCGAATCGGCTCCTGCACCGCTCCGCGGGCTCGTACCCGGTGCCGCCTGCCCCGGCGGTGAAACGCAGGACTACGGCGTTCTCCGGCACGGGTGCGTCGTCGAACAGCCGGTACGCCAGGAAGTCGTACCGCGCGTCCAGCCGTACGAGCACATCTTCCAGCTCCCTGTCGAGGCAACCGCTGGAGCCGTCGGCAAGCCGGGTGCGCAGGGAGGCGTCCAGCGAGGCTCCCTGGATGACCAGCAGGCCGTCGCCCAGGACGGTCCGCCGTTCCTTGGACGGATCCTCGGTCAGCAGCTGGGGAACCGCTCCCACTCCGCCGCGCATCCGCAGCAGCTCTCCGAGGTCTCCGACGACGACCATGCCGGTGTCCAGCACGATGACCGTGTCGTAGTCGTCGACGAGGAAAACCTCGCGGCGCGTGGCAGCGCGGCGGGTGACGATGCGCGGGTGCAGGCGCCTGACGTCGTCGAGGCGCGAGTCGGGAAGACCCGCATGGAGGAGGACGAAGTCCTCGCACAGCTGGGGGTTGGACAGGGCCAGGCTGCGCAGCAGCACGAGGAGACCGGGCAGCCGGTCCTCATCGGCGTAGCAGGCGAAGGCGATCCGGCGTTTGCCGGTCACCGCGCGTCTGTCGTCCGCGGTGCGGGTCATCGCAGGGCGATCCTTATCTGTGTGCCGTCGTTCTCGACGCCCGGGGGTTCCGTGTCCTTCGCGTGGGCCATGACCCATTCCCGCTCCTGCGGGCGCAGTCGGCCGGGCAGGCCGAAGCCGAAGAGGTCGATGCGCGGACTGACGTCGAGGAAGTCCAGCAGACGGAGCACGGTGTAGCCGGTGGTGGGTTCGCGGTCGCCACCTTCGCCCATGAGGGAGGGGTCGGACACAGGCCGCCG
This sequence comes from Streptomyces sp., assembly GCF_050698815.1. Taxonomy (GTDB): domain Bacteria; phylum Actinomycetota; class Actinomycetes; order Streptomycetales; family Streptomycetaceae; genus Streptomyces. Next base: position 3,039 of record NZ_JBOHCV010000499.1, on the reverse strand, counting down.
GAGGGCCGAGTTGCCGACATGGGTCTGCGCTCCGGGGACCAGCCGCCGCCGAACCGCCTGCCGCCACGCCGGGGCCGACTCCCCGAAGACCAGCCGGGTCCGTACGGGATGACTCCAGCGGGGGCCTTCCCACGGCGCCTCGCCACGGAGGGAGACCGCGTGCACGTCGGTGCGCTCACCCGCGTCGGCCGCGCGAGCCGCGAAAGCGTCGCACCGGATGACCAGGTCGTAGGAGTCGATCTCATCGCCCCGTATGCACTCGGCGACCGGCCTGGCGTCGGCGACCAGGCAGACCGTACGACCGGTGATCAGGTTCCGGAAGTCACCGACCCCCAGCGGTTCGCTCCCGCCGAGCAGCGGGTCGGTCATCCTGCTCTGGACGGTCAGCCGGCGGTAGGTCGCGTACAGCTCGACGAGCCGCCTTCGCTCGGGGACGCCCGGGCCCCGCTCCCCCATCCGCAGCTGTACGTACTCGGTGAACGCGGCCTTCACCGAGGCCGGAGACCTCATGTCGGCCGCGAACGGGTCGGCTCCCGGAAACAGCCGTGCCGCCTCCTCCAGACACGCCCGCATCTCCCGCAGCCTGGCGAGCCGCAGCGCGATGTCACCGCCCCCGTCGGGGCTCTGCAGGCCGAGATGACGCTCGTACGCGGTGATGGCGTCCGCGTCCCGGCCGAGCGCCTCCAGGGCGAGTCCGCGCAGCCGCCAGGCGCCCTTGGAGCGCTCGCGGATCTCCGTCGCCGTCTCCGCGACGGCCAGGGCGAGCCGCAGTTCGATCTCCCCGTCGGCTTCCAGCGCGCGATTCCCGGTCCGCAGCAGGGCGTCGAACGGATCGGCCGAGGCCGCCCCCTGTGCCTCAAGGAGCGAACCGATCGACGCGGCCAGTCGCATGCGCCGCGGGTCGGGCTTGTCACTCAGCCCGGTGAGGTACTCCACGCCGAGCCGGACGCCGTCGGCCAGCAGCGCGGCTTGCCGCGCTGCTGCCCGCGCGCTTCGCCGCCGAGCCTTGAACACCCTTGAAAGGGTCACCGTCATGCCATTTCACCTTCAGCAGGAGGAAACCGACTGTGCCCCAGAATCTGGCGGCTCGGGTGATCCCAAGGCGTGCCGCAGATGAACATTCCATACGCCCACTCAGGTCCCGGAGTCGCCGATTCGGCTCCTTCCTCCGCCGCGGTAGGAGCGGGAACCGTGGTCGCCGGGCCTCCCCGTACCGGACATACAGCACGGCCTCTGCGTCCGGACGGCGCTTTTCAGGGAGGTCCGGAGGTCGTGTGGCGGCCTGGGCTCTCGAGCAGCGCGGACTGATCAAACGAAGTTGGCGCGGAAGTACGCATGTGGCAGTCGTGACTACTGACGGCCAGTGCTACCTCACCCTGAAATCCGGCAACTTCGGCACCGACGACTTCTTCATGAAGGCCTTCGACGCACTCAGCGCGCCCTGAGGGAGCCCTCATGCCTCCGGCAGCACTCCGCGCAGGCGGACCTGGGCGCGGTGCATCCGCTCACCCTCGATCGCGAGGTCGGGCGCGAGCAGGGTCTGTATCAGCAGTCCGTGGAAGAGGGCCAGCGCCAGGCCAGCCGCGTCCCGGCCTTCCTCGTCGTCGCCGAGCCCCAGGAGCGCGGCGACGTCGGGGCGCGTACGTCGGAATCCCTCGGCGAGGGTGTCCCTGATCGAGGCGTCGTGCTGCGCTCTGGCAAGGGCGGTGACGTAGTGCCTGGCGAGGCCCGTATGGCTGTCCCGAGTGCCCGTGACGGCCTCGGACGCGGCACGGTACCGCTCCTCGGGCGTCCGATCGGCCAGGTCCCCCAGACCTGCTGCGACTTCGGCGAGCCACCGGTCGAGGCCCGCGATCGCCGCCTCGGTCACCAGGGCGTCCTTCGAGCCGAAGTGGTAGGCGATCGACGCGAGGTTGGCTCCCGATTCGTCGGCGATCGCCCGCGCGGTGATCCGCTCGGGCGGCAGCCGCTCCAGGCAGCGCAGCGTGCCCTCGATGAGCTGTGAACGGTTGCTGCGCTGCGGGCTCATTTCTCCCCGGTCCCTGTCGGTTGCAAGGAAAGTATACAGATGTTTAGATTGGAGCTAGTCAGTCGGCGACGTCCTGCTCTCGCACTCGGGCGTGCCCGCCGGGGAGGTACCCGTGTTCATAGCCACAGCAGTCGTCTCCGTCCTGCTCGCCGCCGTGCTGATCGTCTCGGCGACGAAGAAGCTCAGCCACGAGGAGCCCGTCGTACGCGGCTACGCCAAGGTCGGCGTGCCCGAGGGCAAGCTCAACGTCCTGGCGCTCCTCCTCCTCGCCGGAGCCGCCGGACTGGTCAGCGGTCTCGTCTGGAAGCCCTTGGGCGTGGCCGCCGCGTCGGCTCTCGTCGGTTACTTCCTGCTCGCGGTCGCGGCCCACGTGCGGGCCGACGACCGGGCCCGTCTGGGCCCGCCGCTCGTGCTGCTGGTCCTGGCCGCGGCGGCACTTGCTCTACGCCTCGCGACAGCCTGAGACGTACGCGCCGCTGACTCGTGCGCGTCGTCGGCCCAAAGCCATGGCACGCGGTGGCCGACGCCAACGTGGACCACCTGCTGCGCCCACCTGACCCACCTGTCGGGGCTTCAACGGCTCGCCGCCACCGCCCACCGACATCCAGGCAACGCTGTTGTGGCCCCGGTTGGAGACATAGACGGTCCGCCCGCCGGCCGCGACGGCCACCTCCGCCGGAAAGTCCGAACGGCACCTCCGCCCCCCGGCGCCGCGCGCGGGGCGCCCGTGGTCAATCCGCGCCGCCCTGCATCGGGGCCCAGAACTCCTCGAACGACATCGTGCCGTCGCCATCCGTGTCGAGTACGTCGATGAATTGCTGCGCCTGCTCGTCCGTGAGGTGCTCGCCGCGCAGCTCGGCGACTACCTGCTGGTATTCCTTGGCGGTTATCTGCCCGTCGCCATCGAGGTCGTATGCATCGAAGACCTTGCGCGCGGCCGCTTTCATGTCCACCACGTGAGTTCGCCCTTCCTCGTTGGATGTTGAGCGATGTTACTGCGGCGGCTACAC
>NZ_JBOHCV010000498.1:0-3385 GCF_050698815.1 Streptomyces sp. | reverse complement strand
AACGCAAACTGCATCGGCTCCTGGCCGGTGTACTGCCCGAGGTTCTCTTACATCTCCAGGGTGGCCTGCGCTGTTCGTTGGTTGGTCAGCAGGACGGGCCGGCGCTGAGTATGTTAGTCTGGCTTGGGCGGCTGCAGGTCGTCGTGCTCGTGCAGACAGGCCGCGAGGGACAGCGCGTCCTCCATGGCCAGCTTCGTGCCCGACCCGATGGAGAAGTGGGCGGTGTGTGCGGCGTCGCCCAGCAGCACCGTATTCCCGTGTGACCAGCGCTCGTTGACGACCGTGCGGAAGGCGATCCACTGCGAGTTGTTTCCGCGCAGCGGACGGCCGCCGAGGGTTTCGGGGAAGAGTTTGGCGCACTGCTCGGCCGAGGCCCGTTCGTCGAGGCGGTCCAGGCCGGCCGCGCGCCAGACCTCCTCGCGGGCCTCGACGATGACGGTCGACGCGCCGGGAGTGGTGCCGTCGCCGCGCTCGTAGGGGTAGGCGTGCAGCTGGAGCACGCCGTGCTCGGTCTCGGCGATCTCGAACCGGAACGCGTCGAGTGCGAAGTCGGCGGACAGCCAGATGTAGCGGCAGCGGTGCGTGGTGATGTGCGGGCGGAAGACATCGGCGTACGCGGCACGGGTGGCGCTGTGCACGCCGTCGGCGGCGACGACCAGGTCGTGGGCGGCGGACAGTTCAGTGGCGGGGGGCGCCTCGGTGCGGAAGCGGAGGTCTACGCCCAACTCCCGGCAGCGCTCGTGCAGTACGGCCAGCAGTCGCCGCCGCCCGAGTGCCGCGAAGCCGTGGCCGCCGGAGGTGAGGGTGGTTCCGCGGTGCACGATGTCGATGTCGTCCCAGCGCACGAACTCCCGTTGGAGTGCGGCGTATACGGCCGGGTCGGCGTGCTCGATGCCGCCGAGGGTCTCGTCGGAGAGGACGACACCGAAGCCGAACGTGTCCTGCGGGGCGTTGCGTTCGTAGACGGTGATAGTGCGGGAGGGGTCCAGGCGCTTGAGCAGGGCGGCGGCGTAGAGGCCGCCGGGCCCGCCGCCGACGACCGCGATCCGCAGCCCGGCGCCCCCGGCCGGGCCGGGCGGCCGGTCGCTCACTTCCCCCGCCACTTCGGCCGCCGCTTCTCGGTGAAGGAGGCGTGGAACTCGGCGTAGTCCTCGCTGTGCATGAGCAGCGCCTGGGTCGCCGCGTCCATCTCGACGGCCGCCGCGAGCGGGAGGTCCAGCTCGGCGGTGAGCAGGGCCTTGGTCTGCGCGAGGGCGAGTGCGGGACCGTCGGCGAGGCGGCGCGCGAGCTCTCCGGCCGCCTCGTGTGCGCCGCCCTCCTCGGTCAACTGGCTGATCAGACCGATGCGTTCGGCCTCATCGGCCCGCACCGGTTCGCCGAGCATCAGGATGCGGGTGGCGTGGCCGAGGCCGACGACGCGCGGCAGCAGGTACGCGGCACCCATGTCGCCGCCCGAGAGTCCGACCTTGGTGAAGAGGAAGGAGAAGCGGGCGGTGGGGTCGGCGACCCGGAAGTCGGACGCGAGGGCGAGCACCGCGCCGGCGCCCGCGGCGACGCCGTGCACCGCCGCGACGACGGGGAACGGCGCCTCGCGCAGCGCCCGTACGACCTGACCGGTCATCCGGTTGAAGTCGAGCAGCTGCGCGGTGTCCGCGTCCAGCGTGGCGCCGATGATCTCCTCGACGTCCCCGCCCGAGCAGAAGCCGCGGCCCTCCCCCGCGAGTACGAGCGCGCGGGCCCGGCGCTCCCGTGCCAACTCCGCGAGCAGGTCGCGCAGATCGGCGTAGGCGCCGAAGGTGAGCGCGTTGAGCCGGGCGGGGCGGGCCAGGGTGACGGTGACCACGCCGTCGTCCTCGGTGACCTGGAGATGCTGCCACTCCGCCGTGCGGCGGGCGGACCCGGTGTACGGGCTCATGGGACAAGGCCTCCTTCGCGACGCCGACCCCGTGAACGTATCACCGGTTCGTGACTGCCGTCACGGGTACGCGATAGAGGTTCGGGACGCGGCCGCGCCGCACAGCTGAGCCGCGAGCCGCACCGGCCCAAGCCTCAGACCTGAGCGGTCCCCAGAGTGGCGACGAGCACCGCCTTGATGGTGTGCATCCGGTTCTCCGCCTCGTCGAAGACCACCGAGTGCGCGGCCGATTCGAAGACCTCGTCCGTGACCTCCAGGGAGTCCAGGCCGTGCCGCGCGTGGATCTCCCGGCCCACCGCCGTGCCCAGGTCGTGGAAGGCGGGCAGACAGTGCAGGAACTTCACGTCCGGATTGCCGGTGGCGCGCAGCACGTCCATCGTCACGGCATACGGCCGCAGCAGCCCGATCCGCTCGTCCCAGACCTCCTTCGGCTCGCCCATCGAGACCCACACATCGGTGGCGACGAAGTCCGCGCCGCGCACGCCCGCCGCCACCTCCTCGGTGAGCGCGAGGCGGGCGCCGGTGCGCTCCGCCAGGGCGCGGGCCTCGGCGACGACGGACTCCTCCGGCCACAGCGCCCGTGGCGCGACGATGCGCACGTCCATGCCGAGCAGGGCGCCGGTGACGAGGTAGGAGTTGCCCATGTTGTTGCGGGCGTCACCGAGGTAGGCGTAGCTGGTCGCGGAGAGGGGCTTGGCGCAGTGCTCGGTCATGGTGAGCACGTCGGCGAGCATCTGGGTGGGGTGCCAGTCGTCGGTGAGCCCGTTGTAGACGGGAACACCGGCGAAGGAGGCCAGCTCCTCGACGACCGCCTGGCTGCTGCCCCGGTACTCGATGCCGTCGAACATCCGGCCCAGCACGCGCGCGGTGTCGCGCGCCGACTCCTTGTGTCCCAGCTGCGAGCCGGCCGGATCGAGATACGTGGTGCCGGCGCCCTGGTCCGCCGCGGCCACCTCGAAGGCGCAGCGCGTGCGGGTGGAGGTCTTCTCGAAGACCAGCGCGATCGTCCGGCCCCGCAGCCGCTGCTGCTCGGCGCCCGCCTTCTTGGCCACCTTCAGCTCCGCGGCCAGGTCGATCAGGTGGCGGAACTCCTCGGGTGAGAAGTCCAGCTCCTTGAGGAAATGGCGGCCCGTGAGGTCTGTCGCCATGAGGGGCTCCTAGGTCGCTGGTGTCGGCTGTCCGCGCTGCCGGCGTTGTTGTCGGTGCTGTGCCCGCGCTGTCTCGACCTGGAATTCTATACCGTGCTTCGAATCTCTATGCGATGCGGGTGGCGCTTCACACCGGGTCCCTCTCGACCGGGCAACTCATGCACCGGGGCCCGCCACGCCCCCGGCCCAGCTCACTGCCCGGGATCTCCAGCACCTCGATGCCCTGCTTGCGCAGGTGGGTGTTGGTGGTGACGTTGCGCTCATAGGCCAGCACCACGTCCGGCTCGAGGGCCAGCACGTTGCAGCCGTCGTCCCACTGCTC
>NZ_JBOHCV010000497.1:0-1765 GCF_050698815.1 Streptomyces sp. | reverse complement strand
TCGCCGGTGCCGCGGGCGTCGGGGACGATCAGGCGCCGGTACGCGCTCAGTCCGCCGAGGTCGCCGAGGTAGGCGGCGTCGCGCGCCGGTCCGCCGGCGAGACAGACCAGGGGCGGCCGGTCGCCGCTGGGCGGGTCGTCGCCGAGGACGCGGTAGCCGAGCCGGGTTCCGTCGTACGAAGTGAAGTGGGGCATACCTCTCAGCGTGCCCCAAGGACGGGGGCTCAGCGGGAACCGTCGCCGTCGGCTTAGGTCCAAAGGCCGAGGCGGTGGCCACCTCTGGACAGGGGTCATGGTGCGGCATGACCCTTACATTGGTTGATATGACCGCAGATCTGGACGGAGACAGGGGCAGGAACGCGAACGGGGACGGGGACGGAGACAGGGGCGGGATCGGGGGCGTCGCGAAGGGGGCGCTGGGGGTGCTGGCGGAGGCGCCGGAGGCGCTCCCGCCGGACGCGCCGGCACCGAACGCCCGCCCGGACACCGTCCTGAGCCGTGGCTACCGCGCGCTGACCCTGGGCATCGTCTCCGTCGTCTTCCTCATCGCCTTCGAGGCGACCGCCGTCGGCACGGCGATGCCCGTCGCGGCCGACGAGCTCAACGGCCTGTCCGCGTACGCCTTCGCCTTCTCCGCCCTCTTCACCACCGCTCTCCTCGGCTTGGTCGTCTCGGGCCAGTGGAGCGACCGGCGCGGACCACTCGGGCCGCTGGCCGCCGGAATCGGCGCGTTCGGCGCGGGGCTGGTGCTGTCCGGTACGGCCGCCTCCATGTGGATCTTCGTGCTGGGCCGTGCGGTGCAGGGCATCGGCGGCGGGCTGGTCATCGTCGCGCTGTATGTGACGGCCGGCCGCGCCTACCCGGAGCGGCTGCGGCCCACGGTGATGGCGGCGTTCGCCGCGGCGTGGGTGGTGCCCGCGGTCGTCGGGCCGCTGGCCGCCGGGTCGGTCACCCAACACCTGGGCTGGCGCTGGGTGTTCCTGGGGATCCCGTTGCTGGTCGTGGTGCCGCTGGCGGTGATGCTGCCGGCGCTGCGGCGGGCCGTCGCCGGGCCGCCGCCGGTGGGGGAGGGCGGGCCGGCGACCGTGGACCGGCACCGGCTGAAGTTCGCGCTGGTGCTCGCCGTGGGGGCGGGGCTGTTGCAGTACGCGGGGCAGCGGCTGGGCCTGCTCGCCGTCCTGCCGGCGGTCGCGGGCGCCGCGCTGCTCGTACCGGCGGCGCTGCGGCTCCTGCCACGCGGCACGTACCTTGCCGCGCGCGGGCTGCCCGCCGTGGTGCTGCTGCGGGGGCTGTCGGCGGGCGGGTTCGTGGTGGCGGAGAGCTTCCTGCCGCTGATGCTGGTCACCCAGCGCGGGCTGTCGGTCACCACGGCCGGACTGGCGATGGCGGCGGGCGGCGGTACGTGGGCGCTGGGCTCCTTCACCCAGTCACGGCCGCGCTTCGAGGCGCACCGGGAACGGCTGGCGCAGGGCGGCATGGTGCTGGTGACGGTCGGGATCGCGTACACGCCGCTGGTGCTGCTGCCTGCCGTGCCGGTGTGGACGCTGGCCGTCATGATGGCTGTGGCCTGCTACGGCATGGGCCTGGTGATCTCCGCCACCAGCGTGCTGCTGCTCCAGCTTTCCGCGCCGACGGAGGCGGGCAGGAACTCCGCGGCGCTGCAGATCTCCGACAGCCTTTCCAACGTGGTGCTGCTGGCCGCGACGGGGGCGGCGTTCGCCGCCTTCGGCGGTGGATCGGTGAGCGTGGCCGGGGCGGGAGGGCAC
>NZ_JBOHCV010000496.1:0-1916 GCF_050698815.1 Streptomyces sp. | reverse complement strand
GACCCTCACCGGCCACCGCACCATGCTGAGGAGTACGTCGTATGTCCAAGCCCCCGCTTCCCGACGAGGCAGTCGCCATGCTGGCCAAGGCCAATCCGGCCGTCATCACGACCTTGCGGTCCGACGGCCAGCCGGTGTCCACGGCCACCTGGTACCTCTGGGACGAGGGCCGGGTACTGGTCAACATGGATGAGGGCCGGAAACGGCTGGAGCATGTCCGCAACGATCCCCGTGTCACGCTCACCGTGCTCGACGAGAGCGGCTGGTACACGCACGTGAGCATCATCGGCCGGGTCGCCGAGCTTCGCGATGACGAGGCACTGGCCGACATCGACCGGCTGGCTCAGCACTACATCGGGAAGCAGTATCCGCGGCGGGATCGCCGCCGGGTCAGTGCCTGGATCGAGATCGACAGGTGGCACGGCTGGGGATCGTTGAAGGACAGCAGCCAGGCCGGGTGACTGCGCCTGTACGGCTGGGCGCCTTGCGCCGCGATCCGCCCCCGGCCCGTCAACTGTGGTGTGCACTTGTAGGCGATGAGCTTCACAGCACGGAATTGCTCTTGCAGGCCACCTCGACCAGGTCGATGCCGTATCCCTGTGCGAGCCGGAGGGCAGCGTTCGTGACTCCTGTGCAGGCCCAAGCGGGCGGGCCTCCGGGCGTAACACCCGCCCCCCGGGCGTGACTCGGGGGCCCTGGGCGTGCTCTGGTCAAGCCGGACCCCCATAGGGCATGCTTCGGCGGCGAGTTGCCACCCCCCGCCCCGCGTCCTGGAGGTCACACATGCCCCAACGCACTCGCTGCCGGCTGGCCGCCGTCACCATCGGCGCACTGGCACTGACGACCCTCGGCCCGCAGGCGGCCACACCGGCTTCGGCCGACGGCGACCCCGTCGGCCGCGTCTTCATGGTCAACCCGGTCCAGTCCAGCGGTGATCAGGCTCTGAGCGACGACCGGGACTCGGCCACCGCCGTGCCAGCCTCGGACTACGCCACCGTCGCCCTGCGCAATCTCGACAGCAGCGGCGGCCTCAGCGGCAGATGGGTCACCATCCGGTCCGAGACCGGTGCTCCCGCGAAGGCCGTCGGCGGAACGTACGCCTACGACCGCAGCGCCGACCAGTTCGAGCAGGTCATGGCCTACTTCTGGGTCAACGAAGCGCAGGAGTACCTGCAAAGCCTCGGCTTCGGCGGCGAACTGCCCGCCGTCAACGCCCGGCAGCAGCCCGTCCGCATCAACCAGTGGGGCGCCGACAACTCGTTCTTCACCGACAAGAAGGCTGAGATCCGCCTCGGCAAGGGCGGGGTCGACGACGCCGAGGATGCCGAGGTGATCGTCCACGAGTACGGGCACGCCGTGCACAACGCCCAAGTCCCCGGCTTCGGCACCTCCGAGGAGGCAGGGGCGATCGGCGAGGCGTTCAGCGACTACCTCGCGGTCTCGGTCGGCGACCACGCCGACTCGAAGTACGGCTGGCCGCGCCGCACCGACCTCGCGTGCGTCGCCGACTGGGACTCGGTGAGCTACTCCGCCGCACCGCACTGCCTGCGCAGGACCGACTCCGACAAGGTGTACGGCGACAAGGTCGGCCAGGTGCACCGCGACGGGGAGATCTGGTCCCGCGCGCTCTCCGACATACGTTCTGCCCTCGGCGCACGCACCGCCGACCGGATCATCGTCAACGCGCAGTTCGGGTTCGCGCCAGGCACCAGCTTCAAGGACGCGGCCCTCACGACCGTCGCCACGGCCCGCGACATGTACGGCGAGCAGGCGGCCGACGCGGTCCACCGCGCCTTTGCCGCCCGCCAGATCCCGGGCCTGTGACCCGCGAGCTATGACCGGGCCCGCACGACGAGGGCGCGGCGGCTGCGGCGGCTCACCGCCGCGTCGCCCGCACGGCACCCGTCGGTACGCGC
>NZ_JBOHCV010000495.1:0-11563 GCF_050698815.1 Streptomyces sp. | reverse complement strand
TCGACAGCACGATCCGGACCTTCTCCTCCGCCGGCAGCACCGGTGGTTTCGGCATGAACGATCAGACTCCTCACGTGATCAGACCCGCAAGCAACGGGCCCTGCCACAAAGTCTGACGCGCGACACCAGCACAACAGGGCCAAACCATGATCCTCTATGGCAGCAGGCTCCACCACAACAAGCGTGCCTGTCGGACGGCTTTCCCTGAGGCAAAGGGCCTGCGCAGCCACGATGAGCGCCTGGCCGAGCAGCTCGCCCTCCTGCGCCCTCACCAGCGGGCAGCGCAAGATCCACATCTCGCGCGATGAGGAAGGACGCATCGTCGGGGCCGGCGGCGAGGACCAGGAGCAGGACGACATCCAGGCCGCCGCCGCGTCAACCCTGCTGCACCTTGGCCTGCCGTCCTCCTGCTGAACCTTCGGCGTACTCGGCCGCTCATGTAACGCACCAGGCGCAGAGGCCACACCGACACGCAACCGGCTGAAAGCGCACCCCGGTCCTCGGCCAGGCCGTGCCGCCCCTCCCGCTCGTCGCGGTGCATGTCCCGGTCAACGTCTGCCAGGTAGTGGGCATCGACAGGCAACTCTCCCTTGGACTGCCACATCACCCCGTCCAGTTGGACGGGCAGACTCTGCAGTCGAAGGGGAAGCCCAGACAACGCTCGCGCAGAATCGCCCCGCTCTGCCCGGGGCTCAGCGGAACGGCTCGCCGGGTTCGGCCGCTACGGCGTACTGGCTGGCAACGGGGCCGCCAGGTGGTAGAACCGGATATGACCTTCATACCACCGGGTGTTGCCGCTGCCGGCATCAAGGCCACGGGCAGCCTGGCCAGCGCCTTGATCGGACGATACCGGCCCACGGGCGTGCCCCGGCTGGGCAGCAACGAGGACCGGGTGGAGGCATACCGGCGGTTACTGAACGCATCTGCCCGCTCGTTCGGTCACGCCTACCAGTTCGCCCATCTCCGGCGTGAGGCGGGGCGAGCGGCGCACAAGGTATTGCTGGGCCAGTTGCCCCAGGCGTGGGAACTCAGCAGCGAACTCATCGGCGCGCTGCAGGGCGTGCGGCTGTGCGGCAGTGTGCACGTCATCGACGCTGCGGAGACCCTTGTTGCCGCGACCGGCGACCTGGACCTCAACGAGAAGAGCGCCGACTGCTTCCAGCGGCAGGTCGAGGCCGTGGTGGCTGCCCGTGATGCGTTCCTGGACGTCTGCCGGGACGACCTCGCCTACACTGCCCGCTGGTGGCAGGGGCGTCGACGGATCAAGGAACGCCGCTTCCTGCTCGAGCAAGCTGGCCGTTGAAGTGCTGGCGGTGGCACAGTCGTCGGTGCAATGCCACCGGCGCCCCTGCGCGAGGCTGCGCCTTGTCCGGGTGAATCTCCGTGTGTTGGCGAACCCTGACAGCGTTCAGCGCGTCGTGCCGGACATGAGCCGATCAACGAAATACACCTGCGGGAACCCGGGCTGATCGTCGTCGATCTCGCGGCCGTCGATAACCGCACCGCCTTCGCCTTCCAGCAGGTGCTGGCCTCTCGGTGGGCCACCGCTACCGCCGACCGCACCACGCTTGACCCAGATCATGCGTGGTGTCCGGCTGCGCTGCTACCTGGACCTGCGCCAGGACATCGCCGTCGAATGACTCTGGCACCCGCCGTGCCTGGCTGATCCGGTGAACAGGCCACTCGGCAGCGTTGTCGGGGTGAGGTGGTGGTTGAGGTCCGGAATCTGGGACTGGGGTGCCCTGGGGTGTGGGCGCGACGAGATGGATCATCTTGGTGCGTCCAGCGGCGCTGCCCCTGGTCGGTGCGGAAACTCGCGGTTTACCTGCACAGAGCCCCGGGACGGTGCATAAGCATCGGCCGGGAGACCCTGCGGTGCCTGCTCATCCGATGCCAGATCACCTTCCAACAGACCAAAACGTGGAAGGAGTCCACCGACCCGGACAAGGACGCCAAGCTGGACCGTATCGAGTACGCCCTCAACGAGCGCCCCGACCGCCTTCGCCTTCGACGAGTTCGGCCCACTCGGCATCCGCCCGACCGCCGCGATAGAGGGTGGATCATCGAGCTGGGGGTACCAACCTGGGGGCACCTCCCCGGCAATGCCAGAGAGAGAAGCCAGGGGGAGTCACGCGGCTTCGGATCCAAGGCGGAGGAGAGAGGCGACGCGATGGGGGTCCTCCCCCTGGCTCTGCCGGGGGAACCCCACCCACGCCGTCCAGGCTGTGGGGGAGTCGCCGACCGACGACAACGCGGGAGACGGAGTCACATGACGTTGGGAGTCCGCCCGCTGTCGCGCACCAGGTCGTCAGAGTCCCAGCCGGGCCAGCGCCTTGCCCGCGTCCAGAGCGCACGTCCCGTCCCCCGCCGCCGTCCAGGCGGCCCCGCACAGCGCCCGCAGCCCGTCCAGCCCTTCACCCTCGCCCTCCAGCGCGAGATCCTCGTCGCCGGCCGTGGCGATCCAGCCTCCGCAACCGAAACCGGCACCGGCGTCTCCCGTCACCTCGGGCTGCGCCTGCGACAGTTCGCGCAGGTCCCGCGCCACGTACACCGGGCGGTGCTCGGGCGGCGCGGCCAGGAGCTGTGCTCCGTCCGTCACCCCGGTCAGTACCAGCAGCGAGTCGACTTCGCCCGCGTGCGCGCCCTCGATGTCGGTGTCCAGCCGGTCGCCGACGACGAGCGGCCGCCGGGCGCCCGTACGCAGGATCGTCTCGCGGTGCATCGGCGGTCGCGGCTTCCCGGCGATCTGCGGCTCCGGGGGCTCGCGCAGCCAGCGCGTCGCCGCCCGTACGACCTCCACGGCCGCGCCGTTGCCGGGCAGTACGCCCCTCTCGCCGGGGACCGTCATGTCCGTGTTGGAGGCGAACCACAGCGCTCCGCGGCCCACGGCGATGGCCGCCTCCCCCAGCCGCTCCCATGGCATCTCCGGGCCGCCGTAGCCCTGCACCACGGCCGCGGGGTCGTCGTCGGCCGAGTCCACGAGCCGCAGCCCCCGCTCCCGCAGCGCCGCCCGCAGCCCCTCGCCGCCGACCGCCAGCACCCGTGCGCCGGCCGGGAGTTGCCCGTCGACCAGCCGTGCCACGGCCTGCGCCGAGGTGATCACATCGGTGGCACGCGCGGGCAGGCCGAGCCTGGTGAGATGCGCGGCCACGGCCTCCGGGGTCCGGAACGCGTTGTTGGTCACATACGCGAGCCGCATCCCGGCGTCGCGCGCGGCCGCCAGCGACCTGACCGCGTGCGGCACGGCCGCGCCGGCCACGTACACGACGCCGTCCAGGTCCAGCAGCGCGGTGTCGTACGCCTCCCGCAGTGCCTGCTCACTGCCGTGCGGGCGGGTGCGCGGGGCGCCCTGCAGCATGGTCTCTCGTCTCCTCGCAACGGGATGGCTTGTCCTCACCGATCATCCCGTGCCCGGATCGGGGCCACGCCCCCGCCCCCCGCATCCCCGGCATAGCATGCGGGGATGACGAGCGACGGCCTCCGGCTCTCCCCCTTCCGCGGGCTGCGTTACGCGCCCGAGAAGGTCAGCGGCCTGGCCGCCGTGACCTCACCGCCCTACGACGTCGTGGTCCGGCCGGACGGGCTGCACCACCTGGAGACCGCGGACCCGTACAACATCGTGCGGCTGATCCTGCCGCAGGCCGGCGACGAGGCCGGCCGGTGCGGCAAAGCCGCCGGGACGCTGCGCCGGTGGCGCGGCGACGGCGTACTCGCCCCCGACCCGGAACCCGCTCTGTACGTCTACGAGCAGCGGCGCGGCGATCTGCTGCAGCGGGGCCTGATCGGAGCGCTGCGGCTCTCCCCGCCCGAGGAGGGTGTCGTGCTCCCGCACGAAGGGGTGATAGCGGAGGTCGTGGAGGACCGGGCGGCACTGATGCGCGCGACGGCCGCCAACCTGGAGCCCCTGCTGCTCTCCTACCGCGGCGGGGGCACCCTCACCGGGGCCGCCGCCGTCATCGAGCGCGCCACACGCGGAACGCCGCTGCTGTCCACGACCACGGAGGACGGGTTCTCGCACCGCCTGTGGGCGGTCACGGATCCGGCCGAACTCGCCGAGACCGACGCGGACCTGTCCCGGCGCCGCGCCCTGATCGCCGACGGCCACCACCGCTGGGCGACGTATCTGCGGCTGCGCGCCGAGCATCTGACGGACAGTGCGGGCGATGCGGGCGATGCGGATGATTCTCCCTGGGCCCGCGGCCTGGTGCTGCTCGTCGACACCGACCGCTACCCGCTGCGGGTGCAGGCCATCCACCGCGTACTGCCACGGCTCCCGCTCAAGGACGCACTGCACGCCGTGGAAGCACAGGGCGCCTTCCGCGTCCGTACGGTCCGATCCCCGCTCCCGCAGGCGCTGGAGACACTGGAGCGGACACCGGGCAACGCCTTCCTGCTCACCGACGGCGGGGGCCTCTGTCACCTGCTGGACCACCCCTCGCCCCGCCTGCTGGACCGTACGCTCGACGCGCACCGCCCGGAGTCCTGGCGGCGCCTGGACGCCACCGTGCTGCACTCGGTGCTGCTCGACGCGGTGTGGCGCGTCCCCGACCACCCCGAGGAGATCAGCTACATCCATGACGCCGGCTCCGCTGCCGGCAAGGCGGCGCAACTGGGGGGCACCGCGGTGCTGATGCGGCCGGTACCCGAGGAAGTGGTGCGCGAACTGGCCGAGCAGGGCATCACGATGCCCCGTAAATCCACCTCCTTCGGGCCGAAACCGGCGACCGGCCTGGTGCTGCGCAGCCTCGGCGACGACTCCCGCTGACACCTGCCCCTCCCCCGGGGTTTCCCCCGCATCACCATGGTTAGGATAGCCTTACCTAACCATGCGGGGGGCTCCCGTGTGGTGCAGCCGATGTCCGCGCCAGGGAGGACAGTTCATGAGCGGCAGGTCACACCTGCTCAACGACAGGACGACGGAGCTCTACCGTCGCTCCCTCACAGCGGGCGTCGAGCGGGTGGCGGACAAGATCGCCCACGCCGACCGGCCGTTCACCGGAGTCACGCCGTCCCAACTCGCCCCCGTCGTCTCCGACATCGACCTGGAGGAGCCGCTGAGCGACCCGGCCGCCGCCCTCGACGAGCTGGAACAGTTCTACCTCCGCGACGCCGTCTACTTCCACCACCCGCGCTACCTCGCCCATCTCAACTGCCCCGTGGTCATCCCGGCAGTGCTCGGCGAGGCCGTGCTCTCCGCCGTCAACTCCTCGCTCGACACCTGGGACCAGAGCGCGGGCGCCACCCTGATCGAGCGCCGCCTCGTCCGGTGGACGGCGGACCGGATCGGCCTCGGCCGAGCCGCGGACGGCATCTTCACCAGCGGCGGTACGCAGTCCAACCTGCAAGCCCTGCTGCTGGCCCGCGAGGAGGCGTGCCGGCTGGTGGCGAAGAACTCCGCCACGCCGCCCAAGCCCGAGATCCTGCCGCGGCTGCGCATCCTCACCTCCGAGTGCAGCCACTTCAGCATCGAGAAGGCCGCAACCCTGCTGGGCCTCGGCCCCGAGGCCGTCATCTCGGTCCCGTGCGACGAGAACCGGCGAATGCGTCCGGCCGCTCTCGCCGCCGGACTCGAGCGCTGCGAGCGCGAAGACCTGGTGGTGATGGCCGTCGTCGCCACTGCCGGCACCACCGACTTCGGCAGTATCGACCCGCTGCCCCGGATCGCCGAGTTGTGCGAGGGCGCCGGTGCGTGGCTGCACGTCGACGCCGCGTACGGATGCGGGCTGCTGGCATCCCCGCGTCGCCGGAGCCTGCTGGCCGGGATCGAGCACGCCGACTCGGTGACCGTGGACTATCACAAGTCCTTCTTCCAGCCCGTCAGTTCCAGCGCGGTGCTGGTGCGCGACAGCGACACCATGCGGCATGCCACGTACCACGCCGATTACCTCAACCCGGCGCGGATGGCCGCGCAGCGTATCCCCAACCAGGTCGACAAGTCCCTCCAGACCACCCGGCGTTTCGACGCGCTCAAACTGTGGATGACGCTGCGCGTCATGGGCGCCGACAGCGTCGGCGAGCTCTTCGACGAGGTGGTGGACCGGGCCGCCGACGCCTGGCGGCTGCTCGCCGAAGACCCGCGCTTCGAGGTCGTCACCAAACCCCAGCTGAGCACGCTCGTCTTCCGCTACCTGCCCTCGTCCGCCGCCGGGCTCTCGTGCGCCGACGAGGTCAACCTGCATGCGCGGGAGGCCCTGTTCGCCTCCGGCGAGGCCATCGTGGCGGGAACGGTCGTCGACGGGCGGCACTATCTCAAGTTCACCCTGCTCAATCCGGAGACCTCACTCGGCGACATCGCCGCCGTCCTCGACCTCATAGCCGAGCACGCGGGCCGCTTCCTGTCCGAGCACGCCGGACAGCCCGGCCACGAGCTCAGCGACACCCGCGCCGGCTGACCGTCCGCAACGCCTGTCCGTCCTCACCCGGAGACCCGGAGACTCACGTGTCCACCCCTCACGACGTCAGCACCGTCCATGACTTCATAGCCATCGGACTGGGCCCCTTCAACCTCGGCCTCGCCTGTCTGACCGAGCCGATCGACGAACTCGACGGCCTGTTCCTGGACGACAAGCCCGAATTCGACTGGCACTCGGGGATGCTCCTGGAAGACAGCACGCTGCAGACCCCGTTCATGTCCGACCTGGTCACGCTGGCCGACCCCACCTCGCCGTACTCCTTCCTGAACTACCTCAAGGAGTCCGGCCGCCTCTACGCGTTCTACATCCGCGAGAGCTTCTATCCGCTGCGCGCCGAGTACGACGACTACTGCCGCTGGGCCGCCGCCAAGCTGGACTCGATCCGCTTCGGCCACCGCGTCACGCGCGTCGAGTACGACCAGCGCTCCGACGGGCAGGGCGTTTACCTCGTGCACGCCGACGACCACGCGAGCGGCGAGCGGCGTACCTTCCGCGGACGCAAACTCGTACTCGGCACCGGCACCCCGCCCCACGTTCCCGAGCCCTGCCAAGGCCTGGGCGGTGATCTGATACACAACTCGCGCTATCTGGACGGCAAGCCGGCACTCCAGGAGAAGGACTCCATCACCGTCGTCGGCAGCGGCCAGAGCGCGGCGGAGATCTACTACGACCTGCTCCAGGACATCGACGGCCACGGCTACGAGCTGACCTGGGTCACCCGCTCCCCGCGCTTCTTCCCGCTCGAATACACCAAACTCACGCTGGAGATGACCTCACCGGAGTACGTGGACTACTTCCACAGTCTGCCGGCCGCCACCCGGGACCAGCTCGTCGCCTCGCAGAAGAACCTCTACAAGGGCATCAACACCGAGCTCATCGACGCCATCTTCGACCTGCTCTACCGCAAGAGCCGCCGCGGTCCCTGTCCGACCCGGCTGATGACCAACACCGCGCTGACGGACGCCTCGTACGACGCCGGCGCCGGGTCGTACACCCTCGGCCTGTGCCAGGAGGAGCAGAAGCGGGACTTCTCCCTCACCACCCAGGGCCTCGTCCTTGCCACCGGCTACCGCTACCGCACACCCGAGTTCCTCTCCCCCATCGCGGACCGCGTCGAGTGGGACGAGCAGGGCCGCTTCGCCGTACGCCGCGACTACAGCGTGAACAGCACGGCAAGCGCGGCGGGCGCGGCAAGCGCGGGTGGTGACGGGCCGGAAATCTTCGTGCAGAACGCCGAGTTGCACACCCACGGCTTCGTCACGCCCGACCTCGGCATGGCCGCCTACCGCAACTCCTGCATCATCCGCGGGCTGCTGGGCCGCGAGCACTACCCCGTCGAACGCTCCATCGCCTTCCAGGACTTCACCGCGCCGCCACCGGCGCCGACCGGGACGGAGGCTCCGGTCGCATGAGCAGCGCCCGCACGCACCGCCACCGCAGGACCGTGCACACCCGGACCGACGCCCGGCTCGGTGAGTTCGCCCTGCGTCCCGTCGACCCGGCCGGCGACGCCGAACTGCTGCACCGCTGGGTCACCGACCCCAAGTCGGCGTACTGGCTGATGCAGAACGCCACCCTCCCGGATGTGGAGCGGGAGTTCGCGGACATCGCCGCGTCCGAGCACCACGATGCCTTTCTCGGGCTGCACGAGGGTGAGCCGCGCTTCCTGACGGAGCGCTACGACCCTGCCCACATCGAGCTGAAGGGACTCTACGACGCCGAGCCGGGCGACGTCGGCATGCACTTCCTCTGCGCACCCACCGACACCCCCTTGCAAGGCTTCACCCTCGCCGTGATCCACACGGTGATGGACATGCTCTTCGCTGACCCGCACACCCGGCGCGTCGTGGTCGAGCCGGACGTGCGCAACACGGCCGTGCACGCGCTCAACGAGGCCGTCGGATTCCACATCGAGCGCACCCTCGCCAAACCGGAGAAGGACGCCTACTTGAGCATGTGCACCCGAGCAGACTTCCTGACCGCCCGCGCCGCCCTGGCCGACCGTGCCGCCCGAGGAGGGACGAGCCGATGACCACCCCGCCCGCCCTCGCCCCCCGCGACGCCGTCGCGCACCTCACCCCCGAGCGCTGGGAGCACGCCGGCCGGCTGCTGATCCGCAAGGCCCTCGCCGAGTTCACCCACGAGCGGCTGCTCACACCGGAGCCGCTGCCGGGTAACGACGAGCGATCCGCCGCCGGCCGCTTCGCGGTGCGCAGCGACGACGGGGCGACCGAGTACCGGTTCGCGGCCCGGCGGCGGACGCTGGATCACTGGCAGATCGACGCGGACACCCTCACCCGCCACCGGAAGGGCGCCGAACTCCCGCTCGACGCACTCGCCTTCATCACCGAGCTGCGCGAGTCGCTCGGCCTGAGCGAGCAGGTCCTGCCCGTCTACCTGGAGGAGATCAGCTCGACCCTGGCCAGCACCGCCTTCAAGCTGGCGGCACCGCTCGTCAGCGCCGACCGGCTCGCCCGCGCGGGCTTCCAGGAGATCGAAGCGGGGATGACCGAGGGGCATCCATGCTTCGTGGCCAACAACGGGCGGCTGGGCTTCGGCATGGCCGAATACCGTGCGTACGCCCCCGAGGCCGGCGCACCGGTACGGCTGATCTGGATCGCCGCCCACCGCGACCACGCCACCTTCACCACCTCCGCGGACCTCAGCTACGACAAGCTGCTGCTCTCCGAGCTGTCCGCGCCGACCCTGCGGCGCTTCTCGTCCGCGATGGCTGAGGCGGGCCTCGACCTGGACGACTTCTACCTCATCCCCGTCCACCCCTGGCAGTGGTGGAACAAGCTGTCGGTCACGTTCGCCGCCGAGGTCGCCCAGCGCCACCTCGTCTGCCTCGGCCACGGCGACGACGAGCACCTCGCCCAGCAGTCGATCCGTACCTTCTTCAACGCCTCCCAGCCCGCCCGGCACTATGTGAAAACGGCGCTCTCCGTACTCAACATGGGCTTCCTGCGCGGCCTGTCCGCCGCGTACATGGAGGCGACACCAGCCATCAACGACTGGCTCGCCGACCTGGTCGCCAGGGACCCGGTGCTGCGCGGCTCGGGGCTCGCCGTGCTCCGCGAGTGCGCGGCCGTCGGCTACCACGCCGCACCCTACGAAGCCGCCGCTCCCAAGGGCTCCCCGTATCTGAAGATGCTCGCCGCGCTCTGGCGGGAGAGCCCGGTGCCGCTGCTCGGACCGGGCGAACGCCTGGCGACCATGGCGTCCCTGCTGCATGTCGACCGTGAGGGCGGCTCCTTCGCGGAGGCCCTCATCGAACGGTCCGGGCTGGATGCGGCCACCTGGCTGCGCCGCTACCTCGACGCGTATCTCACTCCGCTGCTGCACTGCTTCTACGAGTACCAGCTCGTCTTCATGCCGCACGGCGAGAACGTCATCCTCGTACTCGACGAGGACGGCGTGCCACAACGGGCCGTCTTCAAGGACATCGCCGAAGAGATCGCCGTGATGAGCGCGGAGACGGAGCTGCCGCCGGAGGTCGAGCGCATCCGCGCCGAGGTCCCCGAGGACATGAAGATCCTGTCGCTGTTCACCGACGTCTTCGACTGCTTCCTGCGCTTCCTCAACGGCATCCTCGCCGACCGCGGCACCCTGGACGAGGACACCTTCTGGTCGACGGTGGCGGACTGCGTGGCGGACTATCAGAAGTCGGCGCCGCACCTGGCCGACCGTTTCCGGCGCTACGACCTCTTCGCGGAGAGCTTCGCGCTGTCCTGCCTGAACCGGCTGCAGCTGCGCGACAACCAGCAGATGGTCGACCTCCAGGACCCGGCCGGCGCGCTGCAGCTGATCGGCACCCTGGAGAATCCCCTGGCCCGCTTCGTGCGGTAACCGGCGAGACGTGGAACGCGAGAGGGCGGGAAACCGGCTGGGTTTTCCGCCCTCCTTCTCGCTCTTCAGCTCACGCGGAGTCGCCCTTGCCGTCCGCTTCCGCCTCCGCCGCCTCTTCCTCTTCCTCGAGGGCGTCGACGAACTCCACCCCGTCCAGCTCCGCCAGCCTGTCCGACGCGTCCGTCACGCCGTTCACGTCGGCCTCCACCGCCTTGGCGAACCACTCCCGGGCTTCCTCGTCCCGGCCGCCGACCTCCAGCAGCGCGTCGGCGTAGGCGTAGCGGAGGCGCGCCGACCAGGGCTGCTGGGAGCTGGACGCCAGCTCAGGGCTCTGCAGCGTGACCACCGCGGCTTCGGCCTGACCCATGTCACGCCGCGCACCCGCCGCGACCAGCCGCATCTCGACCTGCCCGGCCTTGTCCAGCTTCCGCACCTCCGGCTCGCCCGCCATGGCCAGGGCCTTCTCCGGGCGGCCCATGCCGCGCTCGCAGTCGGCCATGACCGGCCAGAGGTGCTGCAGCCCGGTCATCCGCCGGGCGGCCCGGAACTCAGCCAGCGCCTCCGCGTACTTCTGCACCGCGTAGGCCGCGAATCCGGCGGCCTCACGCACCGACGGCACCCGCGACGCGAGCCGCAGCGCGATCTTGGAGTAGCCGTACGCCGCCTCCGGGTTCTCGTCCAGCAGCCTGGCGACCATCAGCAGGTTCTTCGCGACGTCCTCGGCGAGGGTCTTCGGCAGGCTCATCAGCTCCTGCCGCACGTCCTTGTCGATCTCGTCACCGGTGATGTCCTCATCGATCGGCAGTCGCTTGAGCGGCTCCCGGTCCTGCCTGCGGTCGTCACGCCGGCCATCGCGCCGGTCGTCCCGCCGGTCATCGCGTCCCGGCCGCCGGGAAGGCCCGCCGCGCTCGTCCCGGCCACGGAAGCCACCACGGTCCCGGTTCTGGTCCCGGCCGCGGTCGTCCCGTCCGCGACCGCCCTGCCCGTACGGACGCCGGCCGCTGCCGCCCCGCTCGTCATCGCGGCGCGGACCCCGCGGGCGGTCGTCGCCTCGGGAATCGCGTCGGCCATCGGCACGCCTGTCGTCTGAGCGCCGGTCATCAGAGCGCCGGTCGTCAGAGCGCCGGTCCGCACGGCCATCGCTCCGGTTCTCGTTCCGCCTGGGGGCACCGGTTCCGCGCGAGCGGTCCCGGTCACCACTGCGCGGACGGTCACCGCCACGGGGGCGATCCCGGTCGCGGTCCCGGTCACGTTGACTGCTTCCCCCTCGGTCACGGTCCTTGCGGTCATCCCGCCCCTGC
>NZ_JBOHCV010000494.1:0-9656 GCF_050698815.1 Streptomyces sp. | reverse complement strand
GTTCCAGGGTGGTGTCCAGCGGCTCGGGAACACCGGGCCCCTCGGCGGTCTCGGCACCGGCATCGGCATCCGCCGCGTCGGCGGCATCGGCGGACGTGGCGTGTGCGAGCAGATCCGCGGCCGCGGTCTCGTCGACATCGAACTCCGGTACCCGGCCCGGGCTTTCCGCCTCCCGGCGCCAGGCGGCGTACCGGGACGCCTCGGCGAGGGCGCGGACGGCTCGTTCGGCTGCCGGATACGAGGGGATGCCGCGTTCGGCCAGCGCGGTGTCCAGCCCCTCGATCGCGAGGTGCACGACGGTGACGGGTTTGCCGGCGCCGGCCGAGGCCTCCCGCAGCGCGTCCGCCAGATCCGTCACGCTGTCCGCGTCACCGCCCACCCACGGTATGGCGGTGACGACGACCGCGTCGGTGTCGGGGTCGGCGAGGGCGGCGCGCAGGGCGCGTCGGTAGTCCTCGGGGGTGGCGGAGGTGTCGAGGTCGACGACGGGGTGGGGGCGCAGGTCGCCCGCGAGGCAGGCGTCGTAGCTGAGCAGGCCGAGGGACTCGGCGTTGCCGAGGATGGCGGTGCGGGGCCCGGCGGGCAGCGGCTGCGAGACGAGCAGGGCTCCCGCGTCGAGCAGTTCGGTGACCGTGTCCACCATGATCACGCCCGCCTGCCGGAGCAGGGTGCTGACCGTGGCGACGGGCGTACGCGAGACGGGGACGGCGTGCCCGGGCGGCGGCGCACTGCCGCTGTGCCGCGCTCCCTTGACCACGACCACCGGCTTGCGGGCGGCGGTGCGCTTGGCGAGCCTGGTGAACTTCCGCGGGTTGCCGATGGATTCGAGATAGAGCAGGGCGACCTCGGTGTCCGGGTCGTCGTCCCAGTACTGGAGCACGTCGTTGCCCGAGACGTCCGCGCGGTTGCCCGCGGAGACGAAGCTGGAGAGCCCGATGCCACGCTGGTGGAGACCGTCCAGCAGAGCGATTCCGATGGCGCCGGACTGGGTGAAGAGCCCGACGCGGCCACGCTGCGGCATTTCGGGCGAGAGGGTGGCGTTCAGGCGTACGTCCGGTGCGGTGTTCATCAGCCCGAGGGCATTGGGCCCGATGACGCGGGTTCCGTAGGAGCGGGCCAGCCGGACCAGTTCGCGCTGCTCGTCCCGGGTGAAGTCGGCGCTGAGCACGACCAGGCCTTGCACACCGGCTTCGCCGCACTCCCGTGCGACGGCGGTCACCTGGGCGGCGGGGACGGCGACGACGGCGAGGTCGAGAGGCTCGGGCACGTCCCGCGTTGCACGGAAGGCGGGTACGGCCCCGCCGGCGTCCCCTTCGCCGCCGATCTCGGAGCGGCCCGCCGGCAGCTCGTGGTTGACCGCGTACGTGCTGCCCGTGAAGCCTCCGGCCCGCAGGCCGTCCAGGACCCGCCGCCCGGCGCCGCGCGGTGACCGGCTGGCACCGATGACGGCGACCGAACCGGGGGCGAGCAGCCGCCGCACGGAGCGGCCCTCGGCGCGCTGTTCGCGGGCACGCATCACGGCGAGGGACTGCTCGGTGGGTTCGAGGTCGAAGGTGAGATGGACGGAACCGTCCTCGAAGCTGCGCTGCTGGGAGTAGCCGGCGTCCGTGAACACCTTGATCATCTTGTTGTTGGCGGGCAGCACTTCGGCGCTGAAGCGGCGGATGCCGCGCTCGCGGGCGACGGCGCCGATGTGTTCGAGGAGGGCGGAGGCGACGCCGCGGCCCTGGTGGTCGTCGCGTACGAGGAAGGCGACCTCGGCCTGTGTGGTGGCGGTGGTGGCCGCGCGCCCGGTCTCGTCGATGCGGTCATAGCGGACGGTGGCGATGAATTCGCCGCCGACGGTGGCGGCGAGGCCGACCCGGTCCACGTAGTCGTGGTGGGTGAAGTGGCGGACGTCGCGGTCCGAGAGCCGGGGGTAGGGGGCGAAGAAACGGTAGTACTTCGACTCGTCGGAGACACGCTCGTAGAAGCTGACGAGGCGCTCGGCGTCGTCCGCGGTGATGGGCCTGATCAGGGCCGTGCCGCCGTCGCGCAGTACGACGTCGGCCTCCCAGTGCGCCGGGTACGCGCGCTCCTCCGAGGTGGGCATGGGGCCAGGGTACGGCCGGTGGGCCGAGGTGTGGCGTGTGGTGCGCGGGTGTGGTGTGCCGCAGGGGGCGACCGGGCGGCGCCGGTCCGGGTGGCCGGGGGGACGGGACGCGGATGGCCCGGCCACGGCATGCGAGACTGCTCTATCGTCTGGACGACAGGAACGACTTGAAGGGCAACACCATGGTTGAGCGCCGTGTCACCGTCGGCTGGGCCGAAGGCCTGCACGCCCGCCCCGCCTCGATCTTCTGCCGCGCCGCGGCCGCCTCGGGGGTCCCGGTCACCGTCCACAAGGGCAACGGCGGCACCCCGGTCAACGCCGCCTCGATGCTCGGCGTGCTGGGCCTGGGCGCGGAGGCCGGCGAGGAGATCGTGCTGTCCTCGGATTCGGTGGACGCGGAGAGCGCCCTCGAACGTCTGGCGACACTGGTTGCCGAAGGACTGGAAGAGCTTCCCGAAACCGTCTGACCCCACCGCACCGCAGCGAACGGGCTGCACGCGTGCGAACGGACCCCCGGCCGCGATGTGCGACCGGGGGTCCGTGCTGTGCTGTGCCGCCCGACTCAGAGCCCGACGCCGTGCTCCCGCAGGTAGCCGACCGGGTCCATGTCCGAGCCGTAGTCCGGGCCCGAACGGGCCTCGAAGTGCAGATGCGGGCCCGTGGTGTTGCCGGTGGAACCGGAGAGGCCGATCTGCTGTCCGGAGGTGACGGACTGGCCGGCCGAGACGCTGATGGACGACAGGTGGGCGTACTGGGTGTACTTGCCGTCCCGGTGCTTGATCACGATGTTGTTGCCGAACGAGCCGTCGAAGCCCGCCTCGACGACCTCGCCCGCGGCCACGGACTTCACCGCAGTGCCCTCGGCCGCCTGGAAGTCGATGCCGGTGTGACCGCCGGAGGACCACAGCCCGCCGGAGGACTGGTACGAGGTGGAGACGGAGGCGTCCTCGAGGGGCGCACCGTAGGCCAGGAGCTTGGCCCGCGCGGCCGCCCGGGCGGCCTTCTCCTTGGCCTCGCGCTCCCGCTTCGCCTTCTCCGCGGCGGCCTTGCGCTTCGCCTCGGCCGCCTTCTTCTTGGCGATGGCCTCGGCCTTGGCCTGCTCGGCCTCGGCCTGCTGGGTCCGGGCCTGCTCGCTCACGGTGTCGGCGAGGGAGTCGCCGAATCCGACGGCGCGGGTCAGGCCCGTTTCGTGTGACGTGGACTGCGTGCCGCTGTCGGCGACCGCGGGGGTCGCGAGCGAACCGACGACGCCTGCGGCCGCCAGGCCGGCTATGCCGGCGACTTGGGCGCGGCGGCGGGACGCACGGCGGGGACGACGGTGCTTCCCGGTGGCATGGGTGAACGCCATGGGCTGGCGTGACTCCTTTCCTTCCTTCCCGCCTACCGGGTTTCCGCCTGCCTGCGGCAGGAGGGACCCCCAGACGGTTCGGAGCAGGAAGGTCTCCTACGGTCCGGCTCTCGCGAGACGGCCCGATTCACCCCACCCCTGCCTCGGCGGCGGCCCGGCTTTCCCGGTCCGGCCTCGGAAGGGACCCTCGGCACCGGCTACGGTGCCACCAAGGGAAGAGTCCCCGGCTCCCCCTCGCATACGTGCTGTACGCGGTGTACGGGGACTCGGCGATGCTGGACGTCGGCCGCGGTCGCGGTCACTTCTGACGAACAGCCGGACCGACGCTAAACGGGACAACTGTCAACTGCCAAACCAATCCCGCGATTTGTCACGTAGCCCACACGGCATACGGGACGATGTCGACCGAATCAGGACATACACACAGGGCACGGGCCGGTTCCCGGTCATGTTCCTGACCCGGGAACCGGCCCCGCGTGCCCCACTGCACGTGATCCGGCTCAGCCGCCGGCCACCACCTTGACCTCGCCGATCCCCAACTCCCGTACGGAATCGGCGATCTGGTCCGCGTCGCCGACCAGAATGGTGACCAGCCGGTCGGCCGGGAAGGCGTTCACGGCCGCCGCCGTGGCCTCGACGGTGCCGGTCTGCGCGAGCCGCGCGTACAGCTCCCCCTGGAACTCGTCCGGGAGGTGCTGCTCGACCTGGTCGGCGAGGGTGTCGGCGACCGCTGCCGCGGTCTCGTACCTCAGCGGCGCGACGCCCACCAGGTTCTGCACCGCGACATCCCGCTCGTCGTCGGTCAGCCCGTCGGCGGCCAGCGTGCGCAGCACCTGCCACAGGTCGGCCAGCGCCGGTCCGGTGACATCCGTGGCCACCGATCCGGAGACGGCGAGCAGGGCCGCACCGGTGCCCTCCGGGGTGGAGCGCAGCACCTGCCCGAAGGCGCGCACACCGTAGGTGTAGCCCTTCTCCTCCCGCAGCACCCGGTCCAGCCGGGAGGTGAGGGTGCCGCCCAGGCAGTAGGTGCCGAGAACCTGGGCAGGCCAGACGCGGTCGTGCCGGTCGGGTCCGATGCGGCCCAGCAGCAGCTGGGTCTGCACGGCGCCCGGACGGTCCACGATGACGACCCGCCCGGTGTCGTCGGCGGTGATGGGCGGGGCCGGGCGCGGCTGCGCCGTGGAGCCGGTCCAGGTCCCGAGCGTCTCGGCCAGGGCGGTGTCGAGGTCGACGCCGTCGAGGTCGCCGACCACGACGGCGGTGGCCGTGGCGGGCCGTACATGCGCGTCGTAGAAGGCGCGGACCGCTGCCACGTCGATGCGGGACACGGTTTCCTCGGTGCCCTGCCGGGGGCGCGACATCCGGGAGGCGGCCGGATACAGCTCCTTGGCGAGCTCCTTGGCCGCGCGGCGGGCCGGGTTCGCCAGCTCGTGCGGGATCTCGTCCAGCCTGTTGCCCACCAGGCGCTCGATCTCGCTCTCGGGGAAGGCGGGGGCGCGCAGCGCGTCCGCGAGCAGGCCCAGCGCCTTGGTCAGCCGGGACGCCGGGACCTCCAGCGAGACCCGCACGGCCGGGTGGTCGGCGTACGCGTCGAGAGAGGCGCCGCAGCGCTCCAGCTCATCGGCGAACTCCTCGGCGTCGTACTTGTCGGTGCCCTCCGACAGCGCGCGGGCCATGATCGTGGCGACGCCGTCGAGACCGTCCGGCTCGGCGTCCAGCGGCGCCGGCAGGGAAACCTCGACGGCGACGACCTGCTGGCCGGGGCGGTGACAGCGCAGCACCGTGAGCCCGTTGCCGAGCCGGCCGCGGTCGGGGGCGGGGAAGGCCCAGGGCTTGGGCAGGCCGCCCTGCGGCTGCGGGTGGAAGTCCATCGTCCTGCCTTGCGTACCGTGCGGACCCGTCGTGTCCGCGGGGGTGGCGGCGTCGCTCACTGGCCGGGCTCCTCATTCTGGGCGGTCTCGTCGGTCTCGTCCTGGGCGGTGGCGGTCGGCTCGTAGACGAGCACGGCGCGGTTATCCGGGCGGAGCCGGGCGGCGGCCACCGCCCGTACCTCCTCTGGCGTGATGTCCAGGACCCGCTGCACGGCGGTCAGCGCCAGCTGCGGGTCCCCGAACAGCACGGCGTACCGGCACAGTTCGTCCGCGCGTCCGCCCACCGTGGCGAGCCGGTCCAGCCACTCGCGCTCCAACTGGGCCTGCGCGCGCTCCATCTCCTCCGGTGTCGGACCTTCCTCGGCGAACCGCCGCAGCTCGTCGTCGACGGCCTCCTCGATCGCGGAGACCTCCACCCCGCCGGACGCCTTGACGTCGAGCCAGCCCAGCGACGGTGCTCCCGCGAGCCGCAGCAGCCCGAACCCGGCACCGACCGCCAGCCGGTCGCGGCGCACCAGCCGCTTGTTCAGCCGCGAGGACTCGCCGCCGCCGAGCGCGGTCAGCGCCACGTCGGCCGCGTCGCACTCGCGGGTGCCGTCGTGCGGCAGCCGGTAGGCGGCCATCAGGGCACGGGAGGGCACGTCCTCGTGGACGACCTCGCGCTGCTGCGTGCCCGCGATGTCGGGCAGGGCGCCGTCCCGCGGGGGGTGTTTGCCCTCGTGTCCGGGCACCGAGCCGAAGTACTTCTCGATCCAGACGAGCGTCTGCTCCGGGTCGATGTCGCCGACGACGGCCAGCACGGCGTTGTTCGGCGCGTAGTACGTGCGGAAGAACTCCCTGGCGTCCTCCAGGGAGGCGGCGTC
Organism: Streptomyces sp.; assembly: GCF_050698815.1. GTDB lineage: Bacteria > Actinomycetota > Actinomycetes > Streptomycetales > Streptomycetaceae > Streptomyces. The sequence goes on along the minus strand of NZ_JBOHCV010000494.1, from coordinate 3,482 downwards.
CAGATCGGCCATCGACCCGATCGGGGTGTGGTGGTAGGGATGACCCTCGGGGTATCCCATCGCGGTCAGCTTCTCGAACGCGGTGCCGTAGGGCACGTTGTCGTACCGCTGGCGGCGCTCGTTCTTCACCACGTCGCGCTGATTCTCCATGGACTCCTCGTCCAAGGCGGTCAGCAGCGAGCCCATCCGGTCCGCCTCCAGCCAGAGCGCGAGCTCCAGCTCGTGCGCGGGCATGGTCTCGTAGTAGTTGGTGCGCTCGAAGCTGGTGGTGCCGTTCAGCGAACCGCCCGCGCCCTGCACCAGCTCGAAGTGTCCGTTGTTCGACACCTGCGCCGAGCCCTGGAACATCAGGTGCTCGAAGAGGTGGGCGAGTCCGGTGCGCCCCGCGACCTCGTGGCGGGAGCCGACGTCGTACCAGAGACAGACCGCGGCGACGGGCGTGAGGTGGTCCTCGGAGAGAACCACACGCAGGCCGTTGGCCAGCTTGTGCTCGGTCGCTGTCAGCCCGCCGGTGGAAGGCGGGGGCGTGGCCGTGTGACCCATGGGCGTGGAGTCCCTTCGATCGCGTCAGTTGCGTGCACGTGGTGGCAGGCGATCCTGTCACTGTATGCAACCGCGCCGACAGCGTACGAAGTTCCCGTACCGTACGCCCAAGGACGCGGGGAACGTGCCCGGCCGCCGGGTCGGCACCCCCCTTGTCGGCGACGCGGTCCACAATGGTCCGCGTCAGATCCTCCCGGCTCACCACCCGCAGCCGGAACCGTCCGCACCGAAGGAGCCCAGCCGCGATGGCCCCCCGCAGTACGAAGACTCCGCCGCCGGACGATTTCGAGGAACGCATCCTCGACATCGACGTCGTCGACGAGATGCAGGGCTCCTTCCTGGAGTACGCCTACTCGGTCATCTACTCGCGCGCCCTGCCCGACGCCCGGGACGGGATGAAGCCCGTACAGCGGCGGATTCTGTACCAGATGCACGAAATGGGACTGCGCTCCGACCGGAGTTACGTCAAGTGCGCCCGGGTCGTCGGCGAAGTGATGGGCAAGCTCCATCCGCACGGTGACAGTGCGATCTACGACGCGCTCGTGCGGATGGCGCAGTCCTTTTCCATGCGGCTGCCGCTGGTGGACGGCCACGGCAACTTCGGCTCGCTGGGCAACGACGACCCGCCCGCCGCCATGCGGTACACCGAGTGCCGCTCCGCCCCGGCCGCGGGCCTGATGGTGGAGTCGATCGACGAGGAGACCGTCGACTTCGCGCCGAACTACGACGGCAGTGAGAGCGAGCCGTCCGCGCTTCCCGCGGCCTATCCGAACCTGCTGGTGAACGGCTCGTCGGGGATCGCGGTCGGAATGGCGACCAACATGCCGCCGCACAATCTGGGTGAAGTCATCGCCGCCGCCAGGCATTTGATCAAGCACCCGGGCGCGGACCTGGAGACGCTGATGCGTTTCGTGCCCGGCCCCGACCTGCCCACGGGCGGCCGGATCGTCGGCCTCGACGGCATCAAGGACGCCTACGCGAACGGCCGCGGCACCTTCAAGATGCGCGCGACCGTGGCGGTCGAACAGGTCACCCCCCGCCGCAAGGGACTGGTGGTGACCGAGCTGCCCTTCACCATCGGCCCGGAGAAGGTCATCTCCAAGATCAAGGACCTGGTCAACTCCAAGCGGCTGCAGGGCATCGCGGACGTCAAGGACCTCACCGACCGCGCACACGGACTGCGCCTGGTGATCGAGGTCAAGAACGGCTTCAACCCGGAGGCCGTGCTCGAGCAGCTCTACAAGCTGACCCCCATGGAGGAGTCCTTCGGGATCAACAACGTGGCGCTGGTGGACGGCCAGCCGCTCACGCTGGGTCTGAAGGAGATGCTGGAGGTCTACGTCGACCACCGCTTCAATGTGGTGCGCCGGCGCAGCGAGTTCCGGCGCGGCAAGCGGCGGGACCGGCTGCACCTGGTCGAGGGGCTGCTGGTGGCGCTCCTCGACATCGACGAGGTCATCAGAATCATCCGGTCGAGTGAGAACGCGGCGCAGGCCAAGGAATCCCTGATCGCCCGCTTCGGACTCAGCGAGGTGCAGACGCAGTACATCCTGGACACCCCCCTGCGGCGGCTCACCAAGTTCGACCGCATCGAGCTCGAGAGCGAGCGGGACAGGCTGCGCGGCGAGATCGAGGAACTGACCCGGATCCTGGACTCGGACGCCGAGCTGCGCAAGCTGGTCTCCGGTGAACTCGCCGCGATCGCCAAGAAGTACGGCACCCCGCGCCGCACCGACCTGCTGGAGTCGGCGGGCACCCCGGTGGCATCGGTCCCGCTGGAGGTCGCCGACGACCCGTGCAGGGTGCTGCTGTCCTCGACGGGCCTGCTCGCCCGTACGGCCAACGGCGAGCCCGCGTTCGACGCGGCGGCCAAGCGCGCGAAGCACGATGTGATCGTCTCGGCGGTGCCGGCGACGACGCGCGGCGAGATCGGTGCCGTCACCTCGACGGGACGGCTGCTGCGGCTCACGGTCGTCGATCTGCCACAGCTGCCGGAGTCCGCGTCGGCACCGCATCTGGCGGGCGGGGCACAGGTGTCGGAGTTCCTGTCGCTGGAGACCGGCGAGCGGCTTGTCTGTCTCACCACGCTGGACGAGTCCTCCCCCGGGCTCGCGCTCGGCACCGAACAGGGCGTGGTCAAGCGGGTGGTGCCCGACTATCCCTCGCACAAGGAGGAGCTGGAGGTCATCTCACTCCGCGAAGGGGACCGGATCGCGGGCGCGGTCGAGCTGCGTACGGGCGAGGAGGACCTGGTCTTCATCACCGACGAGGCCCAGCTGCTGCGCTATCCGGCGGGCCAGGTCCGGCCGCAGGGACGAGCGGCGGGAGGCATGGCGGGCATCAAGCTGACGGGTGAGGCGAAGGTCATCACCTTCACGGCCATCGACCCGTCGGCGGACGCGGTGGTCTTCACCGTGTCGGGCTCGCACGGGACGCTGGACGACTCGATCAGTACGGCGAAGCTCACACCGTTCGATCAGTATCCGAGGAAGGGCCGCGCCACAGGCGGGGTGCGCTGCCAGCGGTTCCTGAAGGGCGAGGACTGCCTGACGCTGGCCTGGGCGGGGCCCACTCCGGCGAAGGCGGCGGCCGAGAACGGCGCCCCGGCACAGCTGCCGGAGCCCGACCCGCGCCGGGACGGTTCCGGGGTGCCGCTGGCGAAGCCTGTCGCGGTGGTCGCGGGGCCTGTGTAGGAGCGCGGCCGGTACGGGGGCGCGGCGTGCCGGCTGACGGCGTCGGCGCCGCACGGTCGTACACGTCACAGCGCGGACCGGCCCCGGGGACGGGCGCCTGCGGCTAGTGCCGCGACCGGCAATGTTTGCCCGTGGAGGAGCGTCGTCCAGCTTGGGGTCTCCCCGGGCCGCAGGCCCAGGGGATGCGAAGCGCAAGGCGGCCGGAAGTCCTTGTAGCGGAGCTACCAGGACTTTTAGCCAACGCTG
>NZ_JBOHCV010000493.1:0-20460 GCF_050698815.1 Streptomyces sp. | reverse complement strand
CAGGGACAGTTGCCAGGTCAGCAGCCGGACGGCGTCCGAGGACAGCCGGGGGTGGCGGATGATCTCGTTGGGCACCTGCGAGAAGAAGCGCGCAGGCGCGATAACATGCCGAAGCATCCCAGGGACTCCTATGTAAGTCCTCGCGGGTGAAGGCCCTCGGACCGGTGCTGCTAACACCGCCGGGGGCCGCCGTGTGTCGGTCACCGGCAACCCGTTTGGCGCCACTAAACACTACGTGACGACATAGTGACAAATAGTCACACTATTCAACGTCCCGGGTCCCACGAAGATGCCCTGAGAGCGACGAACTTCGCAGTGAGCTGCGCGCGGCGAGGCCATCCGATAGCACGCTCAGACGGGCTGTGAGGTGCAGAAACGTCACGGCTACCGCGATGGGACGAGCGTTGACCGCTCCGGTCACGGCCGCGCGGCTATTCTGGATACGTTGCTCCGCGACGAAGGAGGGCCACGTGGCCATGGCAGCCCCCGAGCGTGAGTCCGACGTGGTGGCCGACGACAGCACGGTGTCGTCGGTGGAGAACGCCTTCGATGCGTTGAGCGCGGCAGCCCCCGAAGGGTGGCGCGTGGAATTGATCGAGGGAGAGATCCACGTGGTGCCACCGGCGAATGGCGAGCATGAAGAGATCGTGTCCGAAGTGACCGGACAGGTGCGTGACCATAGGAAGGAACTGGGCCGGTACACCGGGCTCGGACTTTTCGTTCCCGATGCCTCTCCCACTGGCAAGGTCGTCCCCGACCTGGTGATCGCACCGAAGGGAAGCTTCGGTGACAAAAAGGAGTACCACGACCCCGCCCCCGTCATCCTCGTCGGCGAGGTGACGTCCCGCTCCACCGGCTATCAGGACCGGGGGCCGAAGCTTCGGGGCTACGCGCGTGCAGGGATCCCCTGCTACCTCTTGATCGACCGCGAAGCTGGCGAGGTCATCGTTTACTCCGAACCGTCCGTGGAGCAGTACACCCGGAAGTCGGAGGCGATGCTGTCCAAAAAAATCGCCCTGCCCGAGCCGTTGGGCTTCGAGTTGGACACGAGCGAGTTCTGAGGCCGCCGCCGATCGCGTGATCAATCCTGCGTGAGGGCATCCCCGGCCGGCCAGATACCGTTCCGCGGCATCTCCAGCCTCTCGGACAGCGAGTGCCGCCACTCCGGCGCGGCGAACGGCTCCCCCCAGTAGTCCGTGACCCGTACGGCTTGGCCGTCGACGAGCTCGGCGATGGAGACGTTCCGGTACGCTCGGCCGTCGCCGTAGTCCGTGCTCCACTCGACCACCAGGGTGTCCCCGCACGCATGCCGCCGGCCCACGCCGAGCCGCAGCCCGACGAATTGGGACTCCACCTCGGCGATCCGCGCCCTGCCACTGAGGAGTTCCCCACTCTGCGGCCACTGCCGCACCGCGCTCTCCGCCAAGGGAACGCCGAGAATCCGCTCGAGCCGGGTCTGATACGCCGCTTCTGTCACACACCGGACGTTACCCCTGCCGGCCCTCCAACCCGTCTACGCCACGGACCTGTCGCCCGGGCCGAGTTCGGCAGTTCCAGAACATGCTCAGCCCAGACCCATCCGGATCTACCGTTCAGGAGCGATGATGTTCGGCATTCTCGAAATGGTCCGGTCAACTTCAGTAATGTGACCGTGGGCGAGTTCAAGAAGTAGATCAACAACGTCATCCCAGGAGGTAAGTGATGTCTCTCGCGGGGCAATTGCCGGATCCTCTACGTTCTCCCATGTCAACACCTTGTCCCGAAAGACACTCAAAGACCAGCCCGATTCGTGGACCAGTGATATATCTGGATGCTCGTCGTCAGCGTTAGTCAGTTCCGCCAGGATGTCCCGGATCTGGGTCTCGTCTGGCTGATCGACCACTCCTCCCATGACGTCATTCATAAAGTAAGCCATACTCTATCTCCTACGGTTGGGGAGGCATGTCGTTTGCCGTGTGAAGGCCCTCGAATCGGTGCGCTAACACCGCGGTCGCCGTGTGTCAGTCACCGGGAATCCGTCCGGTCAGCCTGGGACGGGCTCAGGAGCGCCAGGTGGCAGGTCCTTTTCCGCGTTTTGATTTGGTGACCCCGAGTTCCGAGTGCACTCACTACTCGTAAACGAACGCAGCAGTGAAAATCATTGCGATGGTGGACCACTCGGGATCAGCGGGAACTTGCTCTCCCCGGTTGGCGAAGAAACCGTGCATGGAGCGAATCCAATATGCGGCCGCCTTGACGTAGTCAACGGATGATTCGTTCTCCATCGGAAATTCGCCTGATTTTACTCGCTGTGCGAGGTCGACCAGGAAACGGTACAAGTCATCCCTGGATTGCACATCCGCTGGATTGGGATTCAGATTGCTCATGGTTCCCATGCCTCATCAATGCCGTGACCAAATGTTGATGATTCTCATTTCCTGCGAGGCACCGCCGACGTCTCGAGGACAGCCCATACTCGTTTACGACGTTCGGTTCAGCGCATGCCCTCGGCGTGCGAAACCGCTCCTGTGTGAGGTGATAGAGCTACATTGCGATGGGTCGATAGGCAAGCGCTTCATCAACGACTTGAGCGGCGGACAGTGGCGGATCTGAAAAGTAGATCAGCCCTACGGCCCGGGGATGTGGAACATTCTCCTTGAGTTGGCGAACGAGCTCGCCATGCTCGCTCTCCGTTCCTTCGCCCGCCATAATCCTCTCCACCAGATGAATCAGTTCATCTCGCGTCATCAGATGCTCCTTGGTAATTCTCCCGGAGTTAGCGGTCTGCCTATCCCATATGATTGCTGGTCTCTCATGCATCTCGTCGGTGACTACAAGGAGGTACTTTTCGGCCTCCGGGGCAACCGGTATTGTGAAGAAGCTCATACTGCAGCGGGATCGGAAGACCTCAAGGCGCGAATGGAATGAAGCCGCCCCGCTGTTTCTTCGTCAACCTCAAAATCTGCGGTACTGAACTGGTAGGTTCCCGGGCGCAGCGAAATGGAGAGAATGTCGTCCTGCGCCAGCGAGCCACCCGGAATGGAGGCGTCAAACATCACCAGCTCACCCGTCGCGTCGATGATCGGGCCAGGTTCCCAATCTTCAATGTCGGCGAATGACTTCTTTGCGCCATCGATCAGTATCTGATCCGACTCTGCGTAGCTCCATTGAAGAACGCATGAGAGTTCCGGCAAAAATGTTGCCGGCAGAGGTTCGTCCGCTACAACGATTCCGCTTCCTCGTAAACCCACGTCAACACGACAAAGATAGTCCTCGACCAGGCATGCGGCCTCATAGTCCTCCCCCTCAACTCCCCGCCAGCCATGCGCTTGAAGGGAGTTGACAATAATGAATGGACATCCGGCGGATTCAATCCACCTTAGTTTATCCTGAGATGGATTATGAGGATTTGCCATACACCCATCACCTCCATTCGGTGTCGTACGCGGGACGTTACCCTTGCTGGCCCGTCAATCCGCCTACGCCATGGACCTGTTGCCCGGGCCGAGTTCGGAAGTTCCAGAAGAGGTTCAGGCCAGACCCACCTGGATCTGGCCGTTCAGGGGCGATGGTGTTTCTCATGACGGCCACCTCTTCGGCGGAAGGTAATCGTAGTGATGCAGTGCGGCGGCACGTGAGTGGGGGAATGGTGTCACTCAATTCACATCGTCAAAATACTGGGCTACGTCGTAGTTGCTGATCTTTCGAGCCGACCCCACAGGGTTTTGTTCCGAAATGTTAGAGCTCTCGGGATCAGATCCGTGCGACCGCAGCAGTTCGATCAACTCGCCACGCCGGCGCGAGTTGAATACGGCAACAAACAAGGGTGTGTTGCCGAACTTGTTGACTGGGTCAATCTCCGCTCCCGCCTCGATCAACACGGCAGCAGCTTCAGGCTGCCAGCCTTGCGCGGCCAGGTGAAGGGGTGTAAACCCGTCCCGATCCTTGCGGTTCGGATCGGATCCCGCCGCCAACAGTTCTCGGACCAGGACCGCATCCCCTTCCAAGACTGCGTAGTGGAGCGGGATCCGCCCCAGGCGGTCAGTTCCGTGCTGATCATTCCTGCGCATGGTGATGGCTCATTATTGGGGTGGCGTCTTCAATCTGAGGGAGTGCCCAACGATCCTACCGACCTCGACTCCTCCGGGGCATGGATACGGCCCGGAGTGCGGGTCATACAGGAGGCCAGATCTCAAGTAGTTGGGTTGTCACTGCTCATCTACGTGCGGCGGGTGACCGATTGGATCAGTGGGACAGACGAAGATCTGGAGCGAGCCATCGCGGGCGACTGACAGCTGAGTCGGTGCGTTGGCATCCAAGTCGTCGATGAATCCCAGGTCCTCGGCGGGTACCCAGCTCTCGTTGCCACCGTCCCACTCCGTACTGGCGACAGTGAGCAGCAGACGCATCGTCTCCCCGCACGAGCACTCGACCGAGTAGGGATCGGTCGAGTGCCAGGTGGCGAATCCGCCGACCTTCCACCCGGGGGAGATCGAAAGGTCGCTTCGGTAGTCGAAAGCACCGTCGGTGTTGGATTCCTCCCACGCCTCGATCCGGGCTTGCAACTCCTCAGGAAGCAGTCCGATGTATTCGTGCTCGGCGACTACTTCAGGATGAAGCACGCAGGATTCGGGCACGTAGTCACCGGTGCCGACTACCTCCAGCTCGGGGGCGTCAGTCAACGAGCCGCTGATCTCTCCACGTTTCCGCCAGTGCAGGTGGAAGTCCGGGCGTGCTTCCCGTTCGCCATGTGCGTCGAACGGGCACCAGAGGACTTGCAGAATGTCGTAGCCGTCTGGGAAATCGAGGTCAGGAACGTCGTGTGCGAAGAGCTGGGCCAGCGGCATCAGCGGGATGGGGTCAGTGTCACGAATCAAGGGCGCGTGGTGACCCGGCTGGAGAGACGCGAGGATTTCGCGCTCTTCGTCGGTGGGGCCGGCCTGCCGGCCTGGGCCTGGTTCACGGCTCCACGCGTTGGCGAGGATGCGCCGCTGCCTGCGCACGTCACGTACGCGTTCGCCCCTGCCCCGTGGGTGCGGCACCCGGCACACAGGCCAGGAGTCCTTCGCAGGCCAGAGGAAAGGACCGCCCACTGAGCTCTGCTCCGCGGTGGGGGAACCAGGGCGGGGGTGCAAACGGGTCACCGCCCGCCTGTAGGCAGCGAGTTCAGGAAAGACCGACTCGATGTCGACCCGGCGATCCGGGGTGGTGCGAGTCACCGACCGCCGACCCAGCCGCTGAAGCTCAAGATTCACGCCATCAGCATCATGTATCACGACAGATTTGACCTCCCACCCCTCTTGCCAGCTCGGCTGTCCAAATCTCCTCAGGGAAGTCGTGAGGGGATTCCGGACCAGGACGCTAGATGAACTCGGCGCTCGACTGGAAGGTATGTTCGGACTTCGGGAAGCTCGAAGAGAGCAGTTCTGACTGGATCCGACCCGAGAGCAGCTCAGCCAGGAGTTGAGCGCACCCAATCGCATAGTGTTCCCAGTCTTCGCCGCGGGCTTCGTTGATCAGGACTTGCCAGAGGTCCGGTGCTTGCCCTTCCTTGGCAAGCCAGTAGAAGAACTCACCGTTGTCCGTGGATGCCCAGGGAATCAATCTACTCTTGGGCTCCGCCACCGCCGGCGGCTTCGGCTCTCCCGATTCCCATAAGTATTCGAGAGACTCCACCCTCTCGTCGATATTCGCCGCCAGATCGTAATGGCGGTTGCGACAGTCCGGTTCAAGAAACCAGAGATAACCGTCGAAGACCCCGCCGCCGAACGAGTCGACGAGTTCTCTATAGTCTGTCGGGAGGCTCAGCTCGTGGTTCTCTTCGATGGATTCCCAGTCATGGTGAGGTACTGCAGACGGCCTCGGCGTCAGGTCCGCGATCTGGGAGACATACTGGTTCATGGCTTCGGCTGATTCATTATCGTGCGGATGTTCCTTCCGGTCGATGACCCCTTGGGGTGTGAGCTGGAACCATTTGTCGCCGTGAGCGTCAGCAGTTGTTCGCTCAACGGCGTAGTTGTGTGTACGTAGGTCGAGGGAGGAAGTTGGTGTCGAACTCACCAGACCCGGAAGTGGGCCGAGGCTTACCAGGTCGCCGAGTTCACTCATGTCGTACTCCGGTTCATGAAAGAGGTGTACATGTACCGACCATCATCTCAAGCGATCACCAGCCCGACAGTTGCGGAATCTGAGTCGGGGTTCCCCAGGTGACGACACGGGAAAGGGCTTCTTTGAACTTTTGAAGGTCTTCTTCTGGGACCGTGAAGGCAACGACAAGCTTGTCGCCGAGGCCAAGGGTGTTGGCGATGCGGCTGGAGAACGTGATGGTTGCAGTATCTTTGTCAAACGAGATCTGCTCGACTCCGCCATAGCACGATTGCCCGGTTCCCTGGGTGACGCAGTAGCTGTTGGAGGAATAGTCCTCCGTTGCAGGATCACCTTGCCAAGGGTCTTCGGCGAAGAGGTCCCGCTGGAAGAGCACGGCCACTCCCGAACCATCTTCCCCTTCGGAGAAACCGGCCTCCAGGACTTCGTCATCCTCGTCTGCCACAGCGCCAGCGGCGCTGGCGATGATGTGCATTAGCGTCTCCTCCCCGCGATCCAGGTTCCAGAGCCCTGATCGCCATCCCACATCTATACGACGTTGATTCCCATCACGAGAAGCAGACGACGAAGAGAGGATCTCCGTTTTACTCGCAGGGTTCCAGTAGCCGCCTCAGACTCACCCGCAACCGCAGAGCCTCCCACGTCGGCGGCGGCAGACGCAGGGCGTCGTCCCACACCAGATCCTCCACGCCTCTACAACGAGCCCGAACCCTTACCGATGAGATCGGATCTCATCTAGCAGATCAATTACAATGCTCATGCATTTGAAGAGCGATCAAAGATCGCCTTGCCTCCCGCTTCATGCTGATTCGTGCCCCCGAGTGGGCCCGAGGGGCTGGCCCAGAGGCCCTCTTGCTCCTCGATCACGCGCAATCAGGCACCTGAGTGGTGACGATTAATTCCTGGGCACAGGCCTTCTTGGGTCGTCGATGTCGATAGTGATCACTACTCCACTCGTTGAGGAGAGTGTTGCGTATCTACCGACAACCTCGGCTTTTGTGAACGGGTTGGAGTCGGTGAAGAAGACCACCCACACTAGCGAGCGATCTGGATTGACTCTGGCGAAGAAGCCTTCCGAGCCATTATCCCCATCCCCGTGCCAAAGGAATCCACCATCCTCCAACTCCTCTTCCAGTCCGTCGACCACCGAAACCCAATTCGGAGCAATGGACAGGCGGTCGTCTAGATCGAAAGGCTCAAGGATAGAAATTCCACCCGGTGATTCTGGCGTAACGCAGGCATCGAAGGAGCGCCCGTCGGCAAAGTGCAGCGCATCGTCCACGGGAACCTTGTGCTCGTCCCAGAGATCTTTAATCTTACTCAACAGCCTTGCCGTTTCGGATCAATACAAGGGTTCCCTGCCCGTGACGGTGCGATAGACATCGTCCATTCGGTCGTCATCGACGTCTAGATGGCCATCACGAACTACGTAAGCTCCATCACTATAGGCGGAGACAAAAACCGTCAGCATCTCCTCGATGGTGACGTACTCCAACTCCGTCTCCTCGCCTTCGAGGACGCCAGCCACGCCGATCGTATGGGTCCCGTCCCATACGGCGGCATAGAGATCCGTGGAGGCGCTAATCAGGAGCGGCAGCCAATTCCCCATCTGATCCAGATCATCGCGGCCGTTACGTCGAATCTCCGCTGCTTCCTCGAGCGATGGAAAAATGTAACCGGGAATGAACGAAGCGTCGCCCACGCTCTGTCCAGCGCGACGGCGCGTTCCATCGCACCAGAGGTACCAATCCCTTACGGCTTCCGGTGCATCCCCGATGAGAGAACGGAATCGTTCCTCAGAAGCGCCTGGCTGCTCCAGATCCTGCACGACGGTCCGTTGCAGGTTCTCAATCTGAGATCGGATCTCATCTAGCAAATCAGTTACAACGCTCATGCCTTCGAAGAGCGATCAAAGATCGCTTCGCCTCCCGCTTCAGGGTGATTCGTGCCCCAAGTGGTCCGACGGCCTGAACGCTGACTGTTGTCCGGCAGAGTGAATCGAATCGGCGTGTGTGGCCAGTGAGTTGGTCGCAAACCCATTCATTTCGGCGCAATAATTAGGCGAATGGGTCGGGAGGTTGTGGCACGTGGTACGACGGTGCTTCATCGAGAAAGTCGTCGGGAAACAGCGGGCAAGTTACTTTACCGACGAGAAGGTCATGAATCAGTGATGCTGTGAAACCGGAGTACTCAAAGAACGCGTCTTCCTTGCAGTCGATGATCAGGCCAGTGGATGAATCTCTGGCGTCGCTGTTCAGCCAGCAACATAGATCACCGTTATCGGTTCCGCCCCAAGATACAGTGTCGTAGATGGTGAAGCCTAGTTCCCGAATTCGTGAACGAATACTGCTAGCGGCTCTTCTTTGAAGCACGGTGTGCAGTCGGGAAGTTCGTGATTCAGAAGAAAGATGTGGATTGCGGTGTTCTGGGGCATAGATCCAGAGAAAGTCATTGAAGCATCCCCCGCCGTACAAGCTTTGAAGCAGTTTTCGCTCAACGGCATAATTGTGTGTACGCAGGTCGAGGGAGGAAGTTGGTGTCGAACTCCTCGCTCCCGGAGGTGGGCAGAGGCTCACCAGGTCGCTGAGATCACTCATGTCGTACTCCGGTTCATGAAGGAGGCGCCCATGTACCAACCATCATCTCCGTACACGTCTATATCAACCCTACTTGGGATCGGATCATTTCCTGAATAGTGTGGTGTCGCAACGTAAAGAACCTCGTGCCCTCCGTGAACGTATGCTGAAACCTCATCCTCGAAGTCGCTTTGCGGGCCGTTGTTTACTTGGGCATCTTGCGTGACCAGGTTACGTTCGTCCCGTCCATCTCCCCCGAGTTGTTTTGGGATCAAATGGCCGCGCGAGTGGCCTGCGGGTTCTCCGCCGAATCCCGGCGGTTTTATTCGCCTTTGTGCCTTGGTTCCTTGCTGGTGGCTCGGCCCGATAAGGGCGATGGCACCCGACGGTCGACCTCGGTTTGGTGCACCGTATTCCACATCAGAACAGGGGGATAGCCCTAGAGGATCTGTGTTCGTGTGAGGGTTGGTGACGTACGTCGTCGGATTCGGCGCGGGGGTCAGGCCCAGCGGATCTGGGCTCGCGTAGCGGGCGGTGTCGGGGTCGTAGTGGCGGAAGTAGTTGTAGTGGAGGCCGGTTTCGGGGTCGGCGTATTGGCCGGGGAAGCGGAGTGGGGTGTGTGCGGTGGCGTCGCGGTTGTGGTTGGTGGTGCCCCAGAGGGTGGTGCGGGTGTGCCAGGCGATGTCGCCGGTTTCGTCGACGAGTTCGGTGGGGGTGCCGACGAGGTCGGTGACGATGGCGAAGAAGCGCGAGTCGATCTCGCTCTGGTCTTGGGGGTCCAGGCGACGTTCGGTCTGGGTGAGGGGGCGGTGACCGTCATGGTCCCAGGTCAAGACGATATTGGTGCCAGTGTCGACCTGTTCGGCGAGTCGGGTGTCGTCCCAGATGAACAGAAGCTCCTGGGCGACGTCGCCGGCGGTGGTCAGGCGTCGCTTGGCGGTGCGACGGCCGAGGGGGTCGTACAGATAGCTCCAGGTGGCGCCGTCGGGGGTGGTGCAGAAGGTGAGGCGGTCTTCGGCGTCCCAGGTGTAGCGCCAGGTGTCGGGCTTCTTCGACAGGCGGCGCTTTTGGCGCAGCACCATACGGCCGGCGGCGTCGTGTTCGTAGCGGACTGCGCCTGCCGTCAGTAGTTGTGTGCCGGTGTAGGTGCGTTCGCCGCGTGCTTCGGTGTTGCGTGCGCGGTCAGGCCATTCGGCGGTGGTCTGGTTGCCTGCCGCGTCGTAGGCGTAGGTCTCGGTCCAGTTCTCGGCCGTGACCGTCAACGGGCGCCCGACGGAGTCGAGTTCGAATTGACGGGTGTGGCCGGTGAGTTGGTCGGTGACGGAGGTGAGGTGGTTGTCGGGGCGATAGCTGTAGGAGCGGGAGCGCAGGGTGCGGGCCTGCGTGGCCAGGGACTGCTCGGTCTGGCGGCCGACCGTGTCCCACGCTGTGGTGAGGGTGACGGATTGGGTCACCGTGCCGAAGGCACGCTCGATTTCACGACCCAGCGCGTCGTGGGAGAAGTCGAGTAGGTGGCCGTGCACAGACAGCTGAGCGCGGTTTCCCGTTTCGTCGTAGATGAGATTCGTTACGGCGCCGGTGGGAGTGGTGCGGGATGTGCGCCGGCCTGCGAGGTCGTAGGCGTAGGTCGTGGTACGGCCATCCACCGACTCTGCCAGGAGGCGCCCCATGACATCGCGCTCGAGGGTGAGGTCGGAGGTGGGGGACGACGCAGCGATGAGACGGCCTGACCGGTCATAGACGTATGAGGTCGTGGTTCCGTCGGCGATCTTCGTGACGGGGCGCCCAAGTGCGTCGTAGGTGTAGCGGATCTCCTGGCCGAGCGAGGTGGTGCGGGTGGCCAAGCGACCGGCCGGGTTGTGCTCGTACTGCTGTGTGCGGTCGTCAAAGTCCGTCTCGGATGCCAGGTGCCCGGCGCGGTCGTAGGCGTAACGCCACGTCAAGCCCTGAGGGTTGAGGACGCAGGTGAGGCGGAGTTCGGTGTCGTAACCGAATTCGTAGCGCATCCCGTCCGCCGTGGTACGAGCTGCCAGCTGGTCGAAGTGGGTGTACTCCATGGTGGTGGTGCCATCGTTGGCGTCGGTGTAGGTCAGGCAGTTGCTCTCGCCGTCCCACGTCCAGGTCTGGGAGTTGCCGTCGGGGGTGGTACGGCGACGGATAAGGCCCTCTGTCGTCCATTCCAAGTAGGTAGTCGTGCCCAGCCGGTCGGTCACCACAGACGGGCGTCCGAACGCATCTCGCGTCACCGATGAGGTGCGGCCCAGCGGGTCGATGGTCGTCAGCGGAAGGCCGACCGCGTCATTAGTCAGCTGCTGGGTAGCACCCGTAGCGTCTATCACCGAGCTGATGGCACCTGTCGCGTCGCGGGTGGAGCGAGTGACTGAGCCATCTGGTGCAGTTACGGCGGTGTTGTTGCCGCGTTCGTCCCAGGTTTGGCACCAGACCGTGCCGTCGGGGCCGGTCAGCTCCTCGGGCAGGTTCAGCGAGTTGTAGGTGGCGGTGGAGGTGGTGCCGTCGGGGAGGTGGACGGTGATCAGGTTGCCGGTCTCGTCCCAGTCGAGGCGGGTGGTGTGGCCCAGTGCGTCGGTGCGGGAGAGGGGATTGTCGTAGCGGTCCCATTCCTGGCGGACGGTGTTGCCGAGTGGGTCGGTTTCGGCGATGACCTGGCGCAGGTCGTTGAGCTGGAGGGTGGTGACGGCGCCGGTGGAGTCGGTGTAGTAGGTGACGCCGTTCTCGGTGTCGTAGGTGAAGCGGGAGGAGAGGTAGCCCTCGGGGCCGACGGTTTCGGCGACGCGGCCGGCGGTGTCGTAGATGTAGCTGTAGGTGGAGTCGTTGCGGTCGGTCCAGGAGGTGATGCGGCGCTGGTCGTCGTAGGTGAAGCGCAGGGGTGTGTCGGAGGAGTTGGTGACCGCGTCGAGGTTGCCTGCGGGGTCGTAGCCGTAGGACATGACGCGGACGAGGCCGTCGGGGGTGCGCAGGGAGATGCCGGTGACGCGGCCCAGGTCGGTGTCGCTGGTCACGCGTACGGAGTAGCCGCCGTCGTGGGTGACGGTGGTGGGCAGGCCGTTCTCGCCGCGGGTGATGTCGATGCCGTTGCCGTTACGGTCCTGGATCCCGGTCAGCCAGTACAGGCTGCCGCCCTGGTAGGGGTTGCCGGTGAAATGGCGGGACAGCCCCGAATGGGGGTCGGTGACGGTGTAGGTCGTATCGCCCAGGCTGGTCTGCCCGGTCCAGGCCAGGGGCAGCCGGTCGCCCTCCAGCGGCCACACCGCCTCGCCGCCCTCGCGGGGCAGGCCGGGGTAGATCAGCAGGGAGCCGTCTTCGCGGGTCCAGGTTGCGCCTCGCGGGTCGAGTTCGAGGCGTTCATCCAGGGTGGAGGCCCAGCTGGGGCCGAACCACTGGCCGTAGCGGTAGCTGGAGACGTGGGTGCGGCGCAGTACCAGCGGCAGTACGCCGGGCAGGGCGAGGTCGGTCTGGGTCAGGATCATCTCGCCGGTGGCCACATCGACCGGGTCGGTCTTGCACACCCGGTTCGGCTCGGAGCGGGAGACGGCACCGGGGTCGTTCTTCGCCTCCCGGGTGGAGTTGGGCTTCATGTGGGGCGAGTTGCGGTCCCGGCCGCCGTTCGCCCCGCCTCGGGGTCCGCCGCCGCGGCCGTCCTTGCCGTCGCCGGCCTGGATCTTGTTGAAGGAGTCGCGGGTCTTTTGCTCGTTGGTCTTGTGGTCGTCGGAGATCTTCTTGATGCCCTTGGGGAGGGTCTCGCCGACGTGTTCGCCGAGTTCCTTCAGCCCCTTGGTGAGCTTCTCCGTCACCCCCTCGATAGTGGTGTCCAACACGGCCGTCAGGGAGTCCTTGCCCTTGGCGCGGCCGTGATGGCCCTTGGCCTTGGACAGCTTGCTCCCGGAGCGGGTGCTCATCGATATCTGTACGCCGGCCAGCTTCGTACCGGCGTTGTCGTGCTCCCCGTGGTCGATGTGCAGCTTGCCCTTACCGGCGCCGCCGCCCGCGCCGCCACCGGCCGACGCCAGCTGCATGCCGTCCTTACCGGGGCCGCCCTGGCCGCCGTTGCCGCCGTTCACACCCAGGGCGTCCGAGGCCACCCCGATCGCCAGATCCGCGACCATGTTCTCCAGCGCCTTGACCGCCGGCTCGGTCAGCGTCGCGACGATCTCCTCGACCGCCGCCTCGGCCATCTCCTTGAGTATTCGCTTGAAGGCGAGGCGTGTGGCCACGATCTTCGCCCCCGCCAGCAGCGACGTGAGCCCCATCGTCAACGGTGCCGCCGCCAGCGCGATACCCACCGTCGCGACCAGGTCCGCCAGCTCCGCCACCGCGGCGATCTTCCGCGCCACGATGATCTCCGCCACCCTGTCCAGCGCCCCCGCCACGATCCGCGCGGCCTTCGCCAGGTCCTTGTGCTTGCCCTTGACCTTCGACCAGTGACCGTTCAGCGCGGTGAGCGCCTCGCTGTTGCCCGAGGAGACCAGCCGCTGGATGTGCTGATGGGCGGCGTGGCCGTCATCGTCCGCGTCCTCGGCGAACTCCCGCAACGCGTCCGCCATATCGCGGTACGCGTCCTCATCCACGTTCGGCCAGCCCACGCCCACGATGTCCAGCATCGTGTCGACACCCTCAGGAATCGTGTAACCCATGCCTCAACGCCCCCGTACACCCGCGACTTGATTCCGTAGCTGGTCAACCACCATGCCACGAGACGTGTTCGCACCTCCATGGGGTTCCCGGTCAATCGAGATGGGGGCTTGGTGAGGCGATTTCGGGCGAATTGCACCCTGGGGTTGCGTGAACGGTCGGCAGGGGCTCGGGGGGTCGTCCACGGAATCGTCCGTAACGAACTACTGACGTCACCTCGCCGCTGTGGTTAACATCACGTTCACCGGCAGCGTGGCCGGTTCGTTACGGAGGTGGGGCGTGGGCAGCGTGAGGCGTTCCCGTGAGCGGCGAGGACAGCGTCGAGTTGTGCGGGTGGCGGGTCTGCGCACCAGCTGGCACACCGTGGATGACGGCGACTTCTTCTGCCCCGGCTGCGGCGGTGACCGCAGCTACCGCCGTCGCACCGGCCGGCAGTGTTTCGTGGTGCTGGGCGTGCCGCTGCTGCCCCGGGGCGAGGTGGACCCCGTCGTGCAGTGCGCCGCATGCCATGGCCACTTCGGCACCGACGCCCTCGACCACCTCACCACCAACCGCCTCGCCACCCTGCTGCGCGACGGGGTGCAGGCCATCGCCCTCACCGTCCTCGCCGCAGGCGGCTGCGAAAGCCGTACGGCCCGGGAGGCCGCCGTCGACACGGTGCGCGGCGCGGGCTTCCCCGACTGTGGCGAGGACCAGTTGCTGACCCTGCTGGCCGCGCTCGGTGTGGACAGCGTCTCCGCCGAGATCGAGCTGCACGAGGCGTTGGCGCCGCTGGCGCCTCACCTGGCGCCCGCGGGCCGGGAGAGCCTGCTGTTGCAGGGTGCGCGCATCGCCCTGTCGGACGGGGTCTACCAGTTGGCGGAGCGGGAAGCGCTGGCGGCAGTGGGTCGGTCACTGTGGATCGCCGAGGCCGACATCGACCGGCTGCTCGCGGAGGCCCGCACCCCGCACTGAACGTCGGCGGGTGCCGGCGTCAACTCACGGTCTTGACGTGGCCGATGAAGGATGACCAGGCATGGGCGCCGATGACCAGGGCTGGGCCATCCAGGAACTTGCTGTCGCGGACCGGGACGATGCCGGTGAGCCCGTCGGCGACCTCGACGCAGTTCCCACCGTCAGGGTTGCTGTAGCTGCTCTTGCGCCATTTCGCGGCGCTCAAGTCAGTCTGGATCCTTGTCATTTCGATGGTCCTCTGCCGCTGTCTCGATCATGGCCAGGGACGCCTTCGGGGGCAGTGCGACGGCCCTGAGCAGATCGTACGACTTCCGGTACTTCTGCACGATCCTTGGATCATCGATGGTGTCGCCGCTGTAAGTGGCTTCCGTGTAGACCATGGGTGGCGCATCGGCGAAGGTCATGATCGTGGCACTGCCGAGAATGAGCGGGTGCGCCCCGGCGTTCCACGGAAGCACCTGGGGAATGATCCGACGGCGCCTCCCCAACTGTGCGATGCAATCGAGCTGTTCGGCCATTTCCTTGGGGGGAAGGATGGGCTGCCGTAGCAACGTCTCATGGAGGACCACCCAGTACATCGGGGGCTCGTTCTCCTCGAAGAGACTGGCCCGCGCGAGCCGGGCGCTGACCTTGAGGTCGACCTCTTCGGAAAACCCCAGCGCCTGGGTGCTTTCCAGAACCGTCCGGGCGTACGACTCTGTCTGCAGCAGCCCCGGGATCAGAGTGGGACACCACTCCTCGATGGTCCCCGCTTGTTTCTCCGCCTCCAGGACCTTCTCGAAGTAGTCGGCGTGCCCGCCCCGCTTCGCCTTGCGTACGTCCTCGCAGCAGCGCTCGAAGAAGCCGTCAGTAGCCAGCGCTTGGTCCACGTGCCGGGCCAGGTCGATCGGCATGCGCCGTTCGCCGCGCTCGATCTCGCTGAGATGGCTTGCGCCGTAGAAGCTGCCGTCGACCAGCTTCTGCTGGCTGAGCCCCGCCTGTTCCCGTTTCCACCGCAACTCCTTGCCGTAGAAGGTGGGGAGGCTCGCCGAGCCGTCGATGTCCTTGGGTCCTGGCATCGTTCACCGCCGTTGGTGCGCAGTCCGCTGTCGATTCCTGTCCGGGCCCGGCGGATTCCCGCGTTTCCCACAGGCCCGCCTGTCCCTTTCGCGTGTCACGGCCGGGAGCCCGAACCCCTGTCACGGTACGCGGTTTGGCAGCAGTGTGTGATGTGTTCGTCACCCCTTGCACAGGAAAGGTGCGGCTTCATGTACGACCATGACCTCGGCTGGGAGACCGGCCCCGACACTGACGACGCCCACAGCTGCGTCGCCGATCTCCGTACGGCACTCTCGGCGCACGGCATCACACTGCCCTCCATCGGCGTGGACCCGCCCGCTTTCGCGGCCAGTCCGTCGCTGGCCCTGGTGGCGCTGGGGAACTGCAACATCGCCACCGCGCGCAAGCTCGCCGCCGTGCTCCGCACGGCATGGCGCGGGGAGACGCCGTCATGACCGTCAGCTCATCGGTGACGTCTCACGGCTGGCGTATCGACCGCGTCCCCGGCAAGCCCGTGCGGCGGGCGGAGGACGGCCGTATCGCCGTTCCGTTGTGGCTGCTGCGCGATGGCGCGTACCACTCCGATCTCGATCTGCGCCTCTCGTCCGCCGAGGCCGAAGTGCTGCACGCGCAGCTGTCCTACCTACTCCCCGGGGAGTAGTGCGGGCGCTGCGACGCCCACGGGAGCAGCCCGTACCTCGGTCCGGGGAGCGACGAAATCGCCCCGTGCCGCCGGGAGTCTGGTCACAGCCAGACATCCGGTGACCGGGAAGGGGACAGGCGCATGAGGCCCGTCGCGGAGTTGCAGCAGGACGTGGGGCGGGAGCCGCCCGCCCAGCAGGGCGGCCAGGGTGACCAAGGCGGCCAGAGTGGCCAGGGGAGCGGCCGGCGTCGACGGTGGGCCCTGCCGTGGGCGGTGATCGCGCTGTGGGTGGCGGTGATCGCCCTCGCGATGCCGCTGGCCGGGAAGCTCGGTGACGCGACCCGCGACCAGCCGGTGGACTACCTGCCGGCGAGCGCCGACTCGACCCGCGTCGAGCAGTTGGTGCAGAAGCTGCCCGGCGGCGGCACCGCCGATCTGATCCTGGTGCACCACCGGGACGGCGGCCTGACCGCCGCCGACCGGCAGTTGGCGGGTGCGCAGGCGCGGGAGGTGGGGGAGCGGTACGAGCTGAGCGGTGACGCCCCGCCCCGGGCCATTCCCTCCAAGGACGGCGACACCCTGATGACTCCGCTGTCCATCGGCGGACTCGCGGAGGAGAGCGAGCGGGACCGGGCCGTCCACGACGTACGGAAGCAGCTCGACGCCCCGCCCGCGGGACTGACCATCGAGGTGGGCGGCCCGGGTGCGGTCCAGGCGGACATGAAAGAGGTCTTCGAGTCCATCGACGGCACGCTGATGATGGGCACCGCCGCGGTCGTCGCGATCCTGCTGATCCTCACCTACCGCAGTCCGGTCCTGTGGCTGATTCCGCTGGTGATGGTCGGCGCCGCGACCGTCGCCTCGATGGCGCTGGTCTACGCGCTGATCCAGGGCTTCGACATCACGGTCACCACCATGAGCACCTCGGTGATGACCGTGCTGATCTTCGGGGCGGGGACCGACTACGCCCTGCTACTGGTGTCCCGGTACCGCGAGGACCTGCGGCGCCACCCGCGTCCGTACGAGGCCATGCGCGCCGCGCTGCGCGGCTGCGGCCCGGCCGTACTCGCCTCGTCCGGCACGGTGGTGCTGGGACTGCTGTGCCTGCTGGCGGCCGACCTGAACAGCAGCAGTGGTCTCGGACCCGTCGGTGCGGCCGGTGTGGTCTGCGCTCTCGCGGCGATGATGACCCTGCTGCCCGCCATCCTGGTGCTGCTCGGACGCCGCGTCTTCTGGCCGCTGGTGCCGCAGTACGGGACCGAACCGGCCCGGCGCCGCTCGCTGTTCGCCCTCATGGGCTCCTCGGCCGGCCGCCGTCCGGCAGCGGTGCTGGCCGGCGGGACGCTGCTGCTGGGGATCCTGGCGGTCGGTGTGCTCAGCCTCCCGGGGCCGCTGAAGCAGGGGGACGCCTTCACCGACAAGCCGGAGTCCGTCTCCGCGTCGGAAACGCTGGCCTCCGCCTACCCCGGGTCCAGCAGCCGGCCGGTCACGGTGCTGGCCCGGTCCGGGCAGGCCGGGGAGGTGGCACGGCAGGCACGTGGGTCGCAGGGCGTGGCACGGGTGGCGGAGGGCCGGTCCGGGGCGGGCTGGACCGAGATCAGCGTCTTCTCCACCGACGGCCCGGAGTCGTCGGAGGAGAAGGAGATGATCCGTACCCTGCGCGGCGATCTGCGCGAGGTGCCGGGTGCCGACGCGCTCGTGGGCGGGCCCAGCGCCCAGCAGTTGGACGAGGAGAAGACCAACGCGGACGACCGTAAGGTCGTGATCCCGATGGTCCTGGGGGTGGTGCTGCTCATCCTGATCGCCCTGCTGCGCAGCCTGATCGGCCCACTCGTGCTGGTCGTGGCGGTGATCGCCTCCTGGGGTGCCGCACTGGGCATCGGCGGACTGGTCTTCGAACCTCTCTTCGGCTTCCAGGGGTTCGACCCCGGCCTGCCGCTGCTGAGCTTCGTCTTCCTGATCGCCCTCGGCGTCGATTACGGAATCTTTCTCATGCACCGGACCCGGGAGGAATGCCTCAAGGGAGCCGAGGTACCGGCGGCGGCCGTCACCGCGCTGCGGACGACGGGCGGCGTCATCGCCTCCGCGGGCATCGTGCTGGCCGCGACGTTCTGTGTACTGGCGAACATGCCGCTGGTGATGATGGTCGAGATGGGCCTGGTCGTCGCCGTCGGCGTCCTGCTGGACACGTTCCTGGTGCGCACCTATCTGGTGACGTCGGCGAGCCTGCTGCTGAAGCGGTGGGTGTGGTGGCCGGGCAAGCTCTTCCGCTCGCACGGTACGGATGGGTGAGGGGTGACGGAGGATGGAGCGGTGAGCACAGGGAGCACAGCACAGGACCCGGTGGCCGCCGTCATCGCACGGGCGCTGCTCCCGCCGCAGCGTCACGTGAGGGACGGCGTCCCCGTGCGGGAGTTGGGGCTGGCCGCCTCCGTCCTCGTCGTGCAGGCAGTGCTCGCCGTCGCCGTGCCGTCCGGCGACGGGCGGACGCCGGACCTGCTGGGCTGGACACTCCTCGTCGGCACCGCGCTGGTGCTCGTCGCACGCCGCCGGGCGCCGGGGCTGTCGGCGGCAGCGGTGATCTGTCTGCTCGTGCCGTACCACGCGATGAACTTCGCGCACTCCGCCGCGGTGCCGGCCACGCTGGTCGCGCTGTACTCGCTCGCCCTCGCGGGACCGCCGATGCGGACCTTCATGACCGTCGCCGCCTCACTCGCGGCCATGACGACCGTGATGGTGGCGCTGGGCAACTCGGATCTGGTCTCCGACATGCTCCGCAGCGCGGGCTGGCTGTTCGCCGTCGTGCTCGTCGGCGAAGCCGTGCGCATCCACCGGAACTACGTCACGGCGATCATGGAGAGAGCGGAACGGGCCGAACGTACCCGGGAGGAGGAAGCCGCCCGCCGGGTCGCCGAGGAACGGCTCCGGATCGCCCGCGACCTGCACGACCTGCTCGCGCACAGCATCACGCTGATCGGCGTGCAGACCTCGGTGGCCGCACATGTGCTGGTCGCCGACCCGCAGCGGCTCGACCGCGCGGCGGTCGCCGATGCCCTGGAGGGCATCTCCGGGACCTGCCGCGACGCCCGTGCGGAGCTGCGTACGACCCTGGAGGTCCTGCGCGCCAACGACCCGGACGGCCATGACCCCAACGGCCACGGCCCGCTGCCGGGCCTGGCCGGGCTGCCCGACCTGGTCCGCTCGGCGGAGGGCGCGGGTGCGCGGGTGGAGTCGGCCGTAGGAGTGGAGCCGGACGCCGCGCTGCCGCGGGCGGTGTCGGTCGCCGTCTACCGCATCGTGCAGGAGGCCCTGACCAACGCGGTCCGGCACGCGGGAGCGTCGGTCGGGGCAAGGGTGACGGTCGAGTACAGCGCGGACGGTGACGCGCTCCGGGTCGAAGTCCGTGACGACGGCGGTATGGAGGTGCCGGACCCGGCGGTGCACCCGGCCACCGGCCCGGACCCGGCCACGACGGGCAGGCCCGCGGGCTACGGAATCGTCGGGATGCGCGAGCGGGCCCGCAGCGTCGGCGGCACCCTCGACGCCGGGCCCCGCGCGGACGCCCCCGGCTTCGCCGTGACCGCCGTACTGCCGCTGGAGCCCGCACGGGGCGAGCTCCTGAAGGAGACCCGGTGAGCGGGCCGAAGACCGTACGCGTCCTGCTCGCCGACGATCAACGGCTGGTGCGCGCCGCGTTCGCGATGCTCATCGGCTCCGCCCCGGACATGGTCGTGGTGGGGGAGGCGGGGACCGGCCAGGAGGCCGTCGAACTGGCCCGGAGCGAGCGGGCCGACGTGGTGCTGATGGACATCCGGATGCCCGGTCTGGACGGCATCGCGGCCACGCGGCTGATCGCGGCGGACGAAGACCTGGCAGCGGTGCGGGTGCTGGTGCTCACCACCTACGACACCGATGAGTACGTCGTCGACGCGCTGCGCGCCGGAGCCTCCGGGTTCCTCCTCAAGGACACCCGGCCCGCCGAACTGCTCGATGCCGTACGGACCGTGGACGCGGGCGAGGCGCTGCTGTCCCCGGGCCCCACCGCCCGCCTCATCGCGCGGGTGCTGCGGACGCCCGAGACCCCGCGGACCGACGGTCCCGCACCGGGCGGGCTCGCTCCCCTCTCCGACCGCGAACGGCAGGTGCTCGCCCTGGTGGCGCGCGGCCTGAACAACACCGAGGTGGCGGACGCGCTCGGGCTCAGCCCGCTCACCGCCAAGACCCACGTCAGCCGCATCATGGGCAAGCTGTCCGCCCGCGACCGCGCCCAGCTGGTGATCGCCGCCTACGAATCCGGGCTGGTGACCCCGGGAGGCGCCGGGTAGTGCGCGGATGGGCGAGACTGTCGGCATGAGTCTGTTCCGCGACGACGGCATCGTGCTGCGCACCCAGAAGCTGGGCGAGGCGGACCGGATCATCACGCTGCTCACGCGCGGTCACGGACGGGTGCGGGCGGTGGCACGGGGTGTGCGGCGTACCAAGTCGAAGTTCGGTGCGCGGCTGGAGCCCTTCAGC
>NZ_JBOHCV010000492.1:0-6820 GCF_050698815.1 Streptomyces sp. | reverse complement strand
CCCGTGTGGCGTCGCGCGCTCAGCCGGCACTGATCCGTACGCGAAGTACGGCGGCACGGAACCACCCCCGTGGATCCCGTGCCGCCGTACTGTGATGGTGGACGTCGGGATCTTCGGGGTGGTTCACCGCTGAGGGGGTCCGGACACGCGTGTACGAGTCTGGTGACGTGCTCGTGACACTCGGCCGCCCCGCCGGCACCGCGGGCCGGCCGGTGGCCTGCTCAGAAGGGGTAGTGGGCGTGCCCCGCGGCCAGGGTGACCCAGCGGGTGTCGCTGAACGCCTCGATGCCCCAACGGCCGCCGAAGCGCCCGTAGCCGGATGCCTTCACGCCGCCGAACGGCGCCTGCGGTTCGTCCGCCACCGACTGGTCGTTGACGTGCACGATGCCGGTGCGCACCCGGCGTGCGACGGCGAGTCCGTGGGTGCCGTTCTCGGTGATGATTCCGCAGGTCAGCCCGTGCTCGGTGGCATTGGCGAGGGCGATGGCCCCGTCGTCGTCGGTGAACGTCGTCAGTGTGCAGACCGGGCCGAACGCCTCGCCGTGGTAGAGGTCCATATCGGTCGTGACGCCGGTGAGGACGGTGGCGGGGTGCACGGCGTTCTCCGGCGCCCCTCCCCCGGTCAGCACCTTCGCTCCCTTGCCGACCGCGTCCTGTACGAGCGCCGCCACCCGTTCCGCCGAGGCGGCGCTGACCAGCGGCCCGATGACGGTGCCCGGATCGGTGGGCGCACCGTGCGGGAGTCCAGCCACCTTCTCGGTGAACTTCTCGGTGAACTCCTCGGCCAGCGAGGCGTGCAGCAGGATCCGGTCGCCGGACATGCAGATCTGTCCGGCGTTCATGAAGACCGAGAACGCGGCGGCGTCCACCGCGTAGTCGACGTCGGCGTCCTCCAGCACGATGACGGAATTCTTGCCGCCCAGCTCCAGGACCGCGGGCTTGAGGTGCTGCGCGGCGAGGTTGCCGATGATGCGGCCGACGCCGGTGGAACCGGTGAAGTTGACGGCGCGGACCGCCGGTTCGGCCACCAGCGCCTCGGCCACCTCGGCGGCGTCCTGTGGGGCGTTGCTGACGACGTTGAGTACGCCGTCCGGCAGCCCTGCCTCGCGCAGCACGTCGGCCACGAAGTACCCACAGGCCAGCGGGGCGTCCTCGCTGGGCTTGACCACGACCGTGTTGCCCGCGGCGAGCGGTGCCGCCACGGCGCGGGTGCCGAGAATGACCGGGGCGTTCCAGGGGGCGAACGCGGCGACGACACCGACCGGTTCACGTATGGCCATGCTGAGGGTGCCGCCGTCCTGCGCGGTGAGGACCTCGCCCCGTGGCGCGGTGACCGCGGCGGCGGCCTCCCGGAACATGCCGGCCGCAAGCTGCACGTTGAACAGCGCCCAGGGGCGGCTGCCGCCCGCTTCCTGCGCCATCAGCGCGGAGGCGTCCTCGCCGCGGGCCTCGAGGAGGTCGGCGGCCTTGAGGAAGACCGACCGACGGGTCGCCGGGCCGGTCGCGGCCCAGTCCGGGAACGCCGCGTCGGCCGCCGCCACCGCCCGGCGCACGTCGTCGGCACCGGCGGCGGCGACCGTGGCGTACACCTCGCCGGTGTAGGGATTGCGGTCCTCGGCCGTACGGCCGGAGGCGGCCGGGACCTCCTGACCGCCGATGAGCAGGTCACGGTGGTTTGTCATGGCTGGTCCTATTCCGAGGTCGCGGGCTTTCAGTCCAGGTCCGAGTCTCCTGCCTTCCCGCCGCGGATCACAGACCTGACCTGAGTTTCGTTCGCCGACCGGACTAGCCCAAGACCTCGCTCTTGCGTACGGCGTTGGCCGCGGCGCCCACGGCGATGCCCAGCACGGTCAGCACGAGGCAGCCGTAGACCTCGGCACCGTCGGGGATGACGTAGCGGACGAACCCGAAGAACGGGGGGACCCAGTCGAACCACTGGCGGAGCAGGCCGGTGACGCCCGCGGAGATGAACATGAAGCTGATGAAACCGAGGATTGCCTTCATCTCTCAAGCCTGGAAAGGTCAGTTCGGAGCCGGTATCGGTCAAGGGGATCGAGCGGCGGCGACCAAAGTTCCGGCCTTGTGGCCAGCTGTCATCCGAAGGTATCTCCGTCCGGTCCGGGGCCACGTGCGAGACCCCTCGGCGCTTAGATTTGCCGACGTGCACCGCCACCGCCGTACGCTCCGCGACTGGATCGCGGATTTCGCGCTGTTCCTCTTCGCGGCCACGTTCTCGGTCGTGACCTCGGAGTCCGTCACAACAGACCGCGGCCCGTCCGAGGAAGCGCTCGTCGCCGATGTGCTGGTCGGCGGATTCGCCTGCGCCGCGCTCTGGCTGCGGAGGCGCCGGCCGGTGCAGCTGGTGGTGGTGCTGGTACTCACCGGCTCCGTCTCACACTTCGTCACCGGACCGGTGCTGGTGGCGCTCTTCACCGTCGCCGCCCACCGGCCCTGGCGCGTCAGCCGGTGGATCGCGGCCCTGACGGTGGCGCCCCTCCCCGTCTACCTGATCGTCCGGCCGGATCCCGATCTCCCCCCGGCAGCTTCAGCGATCGTCTACTTCGCGCTGGTCGCCGCGGCCTTCGCATGCGGCCTCGCCGCACGCTCGCGCAGCGAACTCATCGTGTCGCTGCGCGAACAGGCCGAGCAGGCGGCGGCCGAGGCGAAGCGAGGGGCGCGGGAGGAGATGGCACGGGAGATGCACGACGTACTGGCGCACCGGCTGTCGCTGCTGAGCGTGCATGCGGGCGCTCTGGAGTTCAATCCGGGCGCCCCGGAGCCGGAGATCCAGCGGGCGGCCGGAGTGATCCGGGACAGCGCGCATCAGGCACTGGAGGACCTGCGCGAGGTCATCGGCGTGCTGCGGGCGGTGGAGGGCGGCGGCCGGCCACAGCCGACGCTCGCGGATGTCTGGTCGCTGGCCGAGGAGTCCCGTGCGGCGGGCACCCTGGTCGCGCTGGATCTGCGGATCGGGGAACCCGGTGCCGCACCGGCGCTGGCGGGTCGCACCGCGTACCGCATCGTGCAGGAATGCCTGACGAACGCCCGTAAACACGCGCCGGAGGCTCCGGTGACCGTGGCGGTCGGCGGCGGACCCGGCGAGGGCGTGACGGTGGAGGTGCGCAACCCGCTGCCGGCCGGCGCGCCGGAGACGGCCATACCCGGCGCGGGCCAGGGCCTCATCGGCCTGATCGAGCGGGCCTCCCTGGCGGGCGGGCGGCTGGAGTACGGCCGTACCGGTGAGGACTTCCGGCTGCACGCCTGGCTACCGTGGCACACGTGATTCGCGTACTGCTGGTCGACGACGACCCTCTCGTACGGGCCGGACTGCGGCTGATGCTCGGCGGCGCGCCCGACCTCGATGTCGTGGGCGAGGCGGCGGACGGCGGCGAGGTGGCCGGCCTGGCCGCACGGCACTCACCCGACGTCGTCCTGATGGACATCCGGATGCCCACGGTGGACGGCCTCACCGCGACCGCGGCGCTGCGGGCGCTGCCCCGGCCGCCCGAGGTCATCGTGCTCACCACCTTCAACAGCGACGACCACGTGCTGCGCGCCCTGCGGGAGGGCGCGGCCGGATTCGTCCTGAAGGACACACCGCCGAGGGACATCGTCGAGGCGGTACGCAAGGTCGCCGCGGGCGAGCCCGTCCTCTCCCCCGCGGTGACACACCAGCTCATCGCGCAGGTGTCGAGCGGCGCGGGCAAGGGGCCGCGGAGCGTACGGGCACGGGAGCGGCTCGCGCGGCTGGGTGACCGGGAGCGGGAGGTGGCGGGCGCGGTCGGCGAGGGCAAGTCCAACACCGAGATCGCGGCCGAGCTGTACATGTCCCTGCCCACCGTCAAGACCCACGTCTCGCGCGTCCTGACCAAACTCGGCCTCAACAACCGGGTACAGATCGCGCTGCTGGTACACGACGCGGGGGAATCCTGAGCACCTCGGTGCCGGTAGCGCCTGGCTACGGCGGGGCCGAGAACAGGCGAAAGCGGAGGTGATCACTCCGACACGACCGCGATGTCGATGACCTTCCCGCCCCGGCCGTCCATGATGTGAGTGACCTTGACGGCCCCTCAGCCGCGCTGAACACTGCCGACACGCTCGTCGCGGAGGCCGCGCGGGGTGGGGCGGCAGTCCGTGCTCAGCCGCCGTTTTCCTGGCATCGGCTCCGTAGCCAGGTCACGCACCATCCCGTAGGGACGTCCGGGGTCACCGCCCCGGCCGAGGGACAAGGAGCCGTCATGAACCAGTTCTCCACCATGGACATCTTCGCGGGCGAGGTGATCGGCACCGCGCTCCTGATCCTCTTCGGCGGCGGCGTGTGTGCCGCCGTCAATCTCCGCTTCTCGAAGGCCAAGGCATCCGGCTGGGTCGTCATCGCGTTCGGGTGGGGCTTCGGTGTGCTCGCCGGTGCCTACACCGCACTGCCGCTGTCGGGAGGACACATCAACCCCGCGGTGACGGTGGCGCTCGCCCTGGAGAGCGGCCAGTGGAGCAACGTGCCGCTCTACATAGCGTCGCAGCTGATCGGCGCCATCGTCGGTGCCGTACTCGTCTGGGTGGCCTACTACGCGCAGTTCGCCGCCAACGCCGACCCGGAATTCGCCCAGGGCACGCTGGGCAACTTCTCCACCATCCCCGAGATACGCAACGTGGCCGCCAACCTCGCCACCGAGATCATCGCGACGGTCGCACTGGTGCTGCCGATCCTGGCCTTCGGCGCCACCACCGCGCTCGCCAGGACGGGCACGCTGGCGCTCATCGTCGCGCTGTTGGTCGTCGGTATCGGACTCTCCCTCGGCGGCCCGACCGGGTACGCCATCAACCCCGCCCGTGACCTCGGCCCCCGCATAGCCCACGCACTTCTGCCCATCCCCAACAAGGGCGGCTCGGACTGGGGTTACTCCTGGATCCCGGTGGCCGGGCCGTTCATCGGGGCCGCCGTCTCGGCGGGCATCTTCAAACACGCCTTCTGACTCTCCCGGGGCCTGCCGGGCCTCCGGAGGCTCTCCAGCACTTCGGTTCCGGAAAAGGGGACGCGACCATGACGGACAAGTTCGTCGCAGCGATCGACCAGGGCACCACCTCCAGCCGCTGCATCATCTTCAACCAGGACGGTGCCATCGTCGCCGTCGACCAGCGCGAGCACCGGCAGATCTTCCCCAAGCCAGGCTGGGTGGAGCACGACGCCACCGAGATCTGGGCCAAGGTCCAGGCGGTGGTCGCGGGCGCGGTCGCCAAAGCCGGCCTGCGCGCCGACCAGCTCAGCGCGATGGGTATCACCAACCAGCGCGAAACGACCGTTCTGTGGGACAGGGCGACCGGCCGGCCTGTGCACAACGCGATCGTCTGGCAGGACACCCGTACCTCGGCCCTGTGCAGCGAACTGGGCGGTGCGGACGGCCAGGGCCGCTTCCGCGACCGTACGGGCCTCCCGCTGGCGAGCTACTTCGCCGGTCCGAAGGCCGCCTGGCTGCTCGACAACGTCTCCGGGCTGCGGCAGCGCGCCGCCGCCGGTGAGATCGCCTTCGGCACCATCGACTCCTGGCTCATCTGGAACCTCACCGGCGGCACCGACGGCGGGGTGCACGTCACGGACGTCACCAACGCCGGGCGCACCATGCTGATGAACCTGGAGACCCTGCAGTGGGACCAGTCCATCCTCGACGCCATGAACGTGCCCGCGGCGGTGCTGCCCGAGATCAAGTCCTCGGCGGAGGTGTACGGGACGGCCGTCGGCCAGCTGGCCGGGGTGCCGGTGGCCTCCGCACTCGGCGACCAGCACGCGGCACTGTTCGGGCAGACGTGCTACGGCGTCGGCGAGGCCAAGAACACCTACGGCACCGGTTCCTTCCTGCTTCTCAACACCGGGACCCGGCCCGTACCCAGCAAGAGCGGCCTGCTGACGACCATGGGATACCAGCTCGGAGGCGAGGACGCCGCCTACTGCCTGGAGGGCTCGATCGCCATCACGGGCGCCCTGGTGCAGTGGTTCCGCGACCAGTTGGGCATCATCAGCGAAGCCGCCGAGATCGAGACTCTGGCGGCGAGCGTCGAGGACAACGGTGGCGCCTACATCGTCCCGGCCTTCTCCGGGCTGTTCGCACCGTACTGGCGCTCGGACGCGCGCGGCGTCGTGACCGGCCTGACCCGCTTCGTGACCAAGGCACACCTGGCCCGCGCGGTGCTGGAGGCGACGAGCTGGCAGACGCGAGAAGTCGTGGACGCCATGTACCAGGACTCCGGTGTCGAGATCACCAGCCTCAAGGTCGACGGCGGCATGACCGGGAACAATCTGCTGATGCAGCACCAGGCGGACGTGCTCGGAGTGCCGGTGATCCGGCCGGTGGTGGCGGAGACGACCTGTCTGGGCGCGGCGTACGCGGCGGGGCTGGCGACGGGGGTGTGGTCGGACCTGGACGAGCTGAGCAGCCACTGGAAGCGGGACGCGGAGTGGACGCCGGGCATGGACGCCGGGCAGCGCGAGAAGGAATACCACAACTGGCGCAAGGCCGTGCAGCGCAGCTTCGGCTGGCTGGAGGAAGGCGAGTAACGGGTCCGCGGGGCCGGCAGGCGGCCCCGGGCCGGTCCCTGACCGGTCTGTCCGTAACCGGCCTGTCCCGCCCCGGCCCCGTGTTCGCTCAGTGCGCGGGGGCGGGGCGGGCCTCCGGCTGCCCCGGCTGCTCCGCCGGCGGAGTGGCCCGGCGCAGCGCGTGCTCGACCACCGAGATCAGTACGTCGCGCGCGGATTCCCGGCTGCGCGCGTCGCACATCATCACAGGCACCCCCGCGTCGAGGTCGAGCGCCTCGCGCACGGCATCAC
>NZ_JBOHCV010000491.1:0-7544 GCF_050698815.1 Streptomyces sp. | reverse complement strand
GCGCCGGAGCGCCCTGGCCACCCGTGCGGCCCGCGCACGCGCCGTCCGCGACGGCGGCCCCGCCGCGTCAGCGGGAAGAGCCCGAGCAGTCCGACGGATACACCCCGACCCAGCGGAACCTGCCGGTGATCGGCTCCGGAGCCGGTTCCGAGGAGGGGGCCGCCGGACCCGAGCCCACCCTGGTCGACGTCCCCGCACACGCCGGGGGCGTGGAGGGCAAGGGCCCGCTCTTCGTCGTCGGCGACGTGCACGGCTACCTCGACGAACTGCGCGCCGCGCTGCTGGACGCGGGGATCATCGACGCCTGCGACAACTGGGCGGCCGGCACCACCCGCCTCTGGTTCCTCGGCGACTTCACCGACCGCGGTCCCGACGGGATCGGCGTCATCGACCTCGTCATGAACCTCTCCGCGCAGGCCGCCGCCGCGGGCGGCTACTGCAAGGCCCTGATGGGCAACCACGAACTGCTGCTCATCGGCGCCAAGCGGTTCGGCGACACCCCCGTCAACTCCAGCGCCGGCACGGCCACCTTCCAGGCCGCCTGGCTGCTCAACGGCGGTCAGCGCTCCGACATGGAGCGGCTTCAGGACCACCACGTCCAGTGGATGTCCCGGCTGGACGCGATGGCGCTCGCCGACGACCACCTGCTGGTGCACTCCGACGCCACCTGCTATCTCGACTACGGCGCCACCATCGAGGCCGTCAACGACGCCCTCACCGAGGCCCTGCAGCGCAACGACGCGGACGAGACCTGGGACCTGTTCCGCAAGTTCACCAAGCGGTTCGCCTTCCGCGACGAGGAAGTGGGTGTCGACGCCGCCCGTCAGCTGCTGACCGCCTTCGGCGGGCTGCGGATCGTGCACGGGCACAGCCCCATCCCGTACCTGCTCGGTGAGGTCTCCGCCGCCGGAGCCGGCGGGGACGACCCCGACCCCGATGAGGACGTCGCGCCCGACGTGACCGGCCCGCACGTCTACGCCGACGGCCTGGCCATCGCCATGGACGGCGGCGTGACCATGGCCGGCAAGCTGCTCGTGACCCGACTGCCGCTGACGGAATAACCCGTTCGGAACGGCGTACGGTGTCATCGGCAGGCGTGCGGGGCGCGGATGTCGCGGATGATATTGCCGGGAAGTGCCAATTTCCGGAAACTCTCTGTCAAGGGGTGCCGGACTCCCTCTACCATCAGTCCTGCCGCGGCGAGTTCCCCAACCTCTCACCACGGCTGCCCCGCCCGTCGACCGGCCGTCAACGGCCCAACGGAGCATCGGGGGATGCACATGAACAGCGCTCCGCGTTTGCTGCCCGAAGACCGGCCCGAGTTCGAACGGGCCCTGGACGAATCTCTGCGTACGGTGTCTCTGCGTCCTGCCCTGGCGGCGCCGGACGAACGGATCGACGCGGAGCGGTTGCGCACCGGCGCGCTCCGGGCCGCCGCCGAGATCGCCGACTGCGCGGCGGCCGAGTACGCGCACTTCGTCGGCGTGCGCGCAGAGCT
The DNA here is from genome assembly GCF_050698815.1 of Streptomyces sp. Classification (GTDB taxonomy): domain Bacteria; phylum Actinomycetota; class Actinomycetes; order Streptomycetales; family Streptomycetaceae; genus Streptomyces. The sequence goes on along the minus strand of NZ_JBOHCV010000491.1, from coordinate 6,046 downwards.
GCGGCAGACCGAAAGCGGTGACGGCGAAGGGGGCGCGAGCGGTCAGGGCGGCGAGCCCGGCCCGACGGGTGTGGTCCCGGCCGGACCGGGCGGGGCCGGGCTCGTCGCGATGGTCTCCGTCCTGGTCCCGCTGCTGGCCGGTACGGCCGCCGTCATCTTCCTGCTGCTCGGCTACCTGCTGCACGTGATGACACCCGAACCCTCCATCGCGGCGCCGATGCGCGGCGCCGGCTGGGTCTTCGCCGTGCTCGCCGCCGCCGGACTCGTCGTCGCCATGGCGGAGTTGTGGCTCACCGCGCTGCGCAACGGCGCGGGCGCGGGGCGAAGAACCGCCGCCGGGGCGGCGGTCGCGGACGACGCCGGCGGTGTCGCCGACGAGCTGTCCAAGGCGCGGGCGGCGTGGCGGGAGGCGCTGCTGGAACGCGGCATCCTGCCGTTCCTGAACAAGGTCCTGGCCGATCACGCCCCGGCGCGGAACCCCGGCAGCGTCACGGACGACGCACCCGACACCACACCCGGCGCCGCGCCCGCGCACGAGCGCACCCCCCGACTGGGATACTCCGGCCCGGACTTCTCCAGCCGCAGTCCCTCCGACGGCAGGAGTGAGCGCAGCACACGGCCGCGCTACTCCAGCCCGGACTACTCCAGCCCCGACTACGGCGGCCCCGAGCATCCGCCGGAGTAGCCATCGGAGTCGGTGGATTCGGTGGATTCGGCGCCGGAGCCGGCGCCCGGGCTCAGCCTCTTCGACGCGTGACTAGTGCCGTGCGGCGACCTTGTCGAGCGCCCGCCGTACGTCCGCGACCAGATCCTCCGCGTCCTCCACCCCTAGCGACATCCGCACGAACCCCTCCGGCACCGCGTCACCGCCCCACCGGCCGCGCCGCTCGGCGGTGGAGCGGACGCCGCCGAAGCTGGTGGCCTCGCCCACCAGGCGCAGCGCGGCGAGGAAGCGCTCCGCGTGTTCCTTGCCGGGCAGCGTGAAGGAGACGACGCAGCCGAACCGGCGCATCTGCCGGGCAGCCTGTTCGTGCGCGGGGTCCCCGGGCAGACCCGGGTGGCGTACGCCGCTGACCTCGGGCCGCGCGAGCAGCATCTCGGCGACGGCGCGGGCGTTGACCGCCTGCCGCTGCGTGCGCAGCTCGAGGGTGGCCAGCGATCGGTGCGCGAGCCACGCCTCCATCGGTCCCGGAATCGCACCGGCGTACTTGCGCCACTGCCGCACCCCGTCCGCCAACTCCGCGTCCCGGCAGGCGACATAGCCCAGCAGCACGTCGCCGTGCCCGGTGAGCGCCTTCGTGCCGCTGCCGACGGAGAAATCCGCGCCGAGTTCGAGGGGGCGCTGGCCCAGCGGCGTGGCGAGGGTGTTGTCGACGGCCACCAGCGCGCCACACTCGTGCGCGGCGTCGACGAGCCGGCGGATGTCGCACACGTCCAGTCCGGGGTTGGACGGCGACTCGATCCACAGCAGCGACGCGCCGTCGAGCCGGTCCAGTTGGGCGTCCCCGGCGGTCGGTGCCGTACGCACCTCGACACCGAAGCCCGCCAGTCGCTCGCGCATGCCGGTCAGGAGGTTGTAACCGTCGTCGGGCAGCACGACGGCGCTGCCCGGGCGGGCACGGGAGAAGAGGACCGCGGAGATCGCGCCCATGCCGGAGGCGAAGGCGACGGTACGCACGCTCTCGTCGTCCGGGGACTCCAGCTCGCCGATGGCCCGTTCCAGGCCGGTCCAGGTGGGGTTGGCGTCCCGGCCGTACGCGTAGGGGGCGCCCGCGGGATCGCCGGGAAGGTGGTAGTGGGCGGCGAAGACGGGGCCGGGCAGGGGCGGGGCGTAGGGCTCTTCGTCCGGCAGGCCCGCCCGGACCACGCGGGTGGCGTCGGTGTCGCGAGGGGCGTCGGTGTCGCGGGTGGCGTCGGTCATGGGCGCTCAGTCCCGGTCGGGCAGGACCAGGTGCAGCGCCCATGCCACGATCGAGATGATCAGACCGCCGAGGAAGGCCGTACCGAAGCCCTCCACGTGGAAGCTGAGATCGAACTGGTCGGCGATCCAGGAAGTGAGCAGCAGCAGCAGCGCGTTGATCACCAGGGTGAAGAGTCCCAGCGTGAGCATCAGCAACGGCATCGACAGGAACTTCAGCAGCGGCTTGACCACGAAGTTCACGATGCCGAAGATCAGCGCCACGATGACCAGCGTCACGGCCTTCTCGTCCGCGGCCCCCGTGAGCTGGATGCCGGACACCAGCCAGGTGGCCACAGCGAGGGCTGCCCCGTTCGCGAGCGTCTTGATGAGGAAATTCGTCATAGTGTTGATCGTGGCAGAGGCGGCCTGCCGGGTCACATGCGGCCGGCCGCACGGGACACCAGGTCACACAGGTCACAAGAGGTGAGCGGCGAGATGAAGGAGTTCCGGCTCGAGGAGCTGGAGGCTGAGCGGCTCGCGCACGACGGCGCGTACCTTCAGTTCCTGCGGGAGCGGCACATGTCGGTCGGGCTCTACGCCATCAACCGCGGCACCGCCGACCCCCAGCAGCCGCACAAGCAGGACGAGGTCTACTTCGTCGTCAGCGGGCGCGGCGCGATCACCGTCGGGAACGAGGCCACCGCGGTCGCCCGCGGCAGCGTCGTCTACGTGCCGGCGGGGACGCCGCACAGGTTTCATCACATCACCGAGGACCTGCGGGTGATGGTCGTCTTCGCGCCGCCCGAGGGCTGACTGCACGCCGCCGCAGGCCGGCGGAGTCAGGGTTGAGGTAGGGGGCGGTTCAGGGGAGGACGGGGGCCGGCGGCCCTCCCGGCGCGGGCCCGGGCGCTCTAGCATCGGAGTCAGCGGGCGGAGCGCGGCTCCGCCCGGCTCGTGCCGTACCGCCCGCACGCGGGACCGATCAGCCAACGGGAGCAGCAGATGGACGCCAAGGGGATCATCAAGGGCCTGCCGTGGTGGGTGAAGTGGGTCGCGATCCCGGTGATCGCGGTCGCCGTGTTCGGCGGTCTGATCGCCAGCGTCGTCGGTTTCCTCATCGGCCTGCTCTTCAAGCTGCTGATCTTCGCGGCCCTCATCGGCGGTCTCGTCTACGTCGTACGCCACTTCACCTCCGCTTCCTCAGATTCCCGCGATTCCCGCGACGGCTGGTGACGCCCGCGGGCGGCGCCCGGTGCTTCCGGTCCGCGGAGACCACCAGCGCCGCCAGCAGCGTCGTCACCGGCACCGAGGCGACCAGACCGATCGAGCCGACGAGCGTACGCACGATCTCCTCGGCCACCACCTCGCTCGTCGCCACCGTCGACACGCTGCTGTCGGCGATCGAGAACAGCAGCATCAGTGGCAGCGCGGCACCCGCGTAGGCGAGTACCAGCGTGTTCACCACGGAGGCGATGTGATCGCGGCCGATGCGCATCGCGGCCCCGTACAACTTCCGCCAACCCGCGCCCGGGTCGGCCTCCTTCAACTCCCACACCGCGGATGTCTGCGTGACCGTCACGTCGTCCAGCACGCCCAGTGAACCGATCAGCACCCCGGCCAGCAGCAGGCCCTGAATCTCGATGTCCGGGTAGAGACCGTGCACCAGACCGGTCTGGTCGTCGGTGTTTCCCGTCAGCCGCGCCCAGCCGATGAAGAGCGAACCGAGGAGCCCGATCAGCGCCAGCGATATCACCGTGCCGAGCACCGCCACCGAGGTACGGGCAGACAGCCCGTGGCACAGGTACAGCGTCGCCAGCATGATCGCGCTGCCCCCGACGACGGCCACCACCAGCGGGTTCGAACCCTGCAGTATCGCGGGCAGGATGAAGAACGTCAGCACCCCGAAGCTCACCGCCAGGCCGACCAGCGCCAGTACCCCGCGCAGCCGGCCCACCAGGACGACGAACAGCGCGAAGACGCCCGCCAGCAGCACCATCGGCATTCCACGGTCGACGTCGATGACGCTGTACCGCAGTTCACGCGGCGCCTTCTCGGCGTACGCGGCGACGACCTGCTGACCCGTGGCATAGGTGCGCGTGGCGTCCGGCGGGACGACCTCGGTGAAGGTATGGCCCTTGTCCTTGCCGCCGGTGACCTCGACGGTCGCCTTCCGGCACGGCCCCTTGGCCTTGCCGGAAGCGGCCTGACCTGACTGCCCCGCCCGCGGCGAGGAGGACTGCCCCACCCGCACGTCCTCGCAGTCCACCTCGGCCAGCGCCGTCACCCGCGCCGGAAAGGTGGGCCGGTCGAAGCCGACGCCGCTGCCGTCCCCGCCGTGCGTCGGCACTCCGCCCGGCCACAGCACCACCAGCCCGGCGATGACGGCAGCGGCGAACGGAATCAGCACCGCCGCGATGACCTTGCGCAACTGCCGGGACACGGGCGTCGCGGGCCCGTGACTGTGGGAGTGCCCGGGCGCGTGGTTCCGCCCGTGCACCTGCTGATGCCCGTGTGCGGGCCCCGGCGGCGTGGTCTGGGCCGGCAGTTGCTCGGAGGGCGGGCCCGGTGCGGAGGGGCCCGCCCTGTGCCCGGGGGAGCCGGGTGGAGTCGGAGTCACCGCTCCATCATGGCTCCCGTCCGGGGCGGCCTGTTCAGCACCGCCTCGTGCCGCTAGCGTGGGGACGCATTTTCACATCGCGGGAGCTCCGAGCACGGGGCTGAGAGGGCGCTGACCTCCGCGGTCCGGACAACGGACCACGGACCAGGCTGCGTCGACCGCCGAACCTGTTACCGGGTAATGCCGGCGTAGGGAGTGGGTCTCATGACCATGCAGGACGCACGCACGCCCGCGGCCGAGAACGAGCCGCGCCAGCTCGGCTGGCACAAGGGCTATCTCAGCGGATCACGCCCGGACCTGCGGGTCCCGGTCCGCCGGGTGCACCTGACCGACGGAAACGATGTGACGCTCTACGACACATCCGGCCCGTACACCGATCCCGCCATCGACACCGACGTCCGCCGCGGCCTCGCACCGCTGCGACAGAACTGGATCATCGAACGGGACGACACCGAGGAATACCCCGGCCGCGACCCGCGGCCCGAGGACGACGGCATCAGGCACACCGTGCCACGCGGCGGACCGGCCCGGGGCGGAACGAGCGACCTCGCCGGCCTCGACGCGGTCTTCCCCGGCCGCCCCCGCCGGCCCCGCCGGGGCCGCGCTGCCCCTGACGGCGATGCCGCCGTCTCCCAACTCGCCTACGCCAAGCGCGGCATGGTGACACCGGAGATGGAGTACGTGGCGGTGCGCGAGCGGTGCGCGCCGGAGTTCGTACGCGACGAGATCGCGGCGGGCCGGGCCGTACTGCCCGCGAACGTCAACCACCCCGAGACCGAACCGATGATCATCGGCAAGAACTTCCTGGTGAAGGTCAACGCCAACATCGGCAACTCCGCCGTCACCTCCTCCATCGAGGAGGAGGTCGAGAAGATGACCTGGGCGACCCGCTGGGGCGCCGACACGGTCATGGACCTCTCCACCGGCCGCAACATCCACACCACCCGCGAGTGGGTGCTGCGCAACTCCCCCGTCCCCATCGGCACCGTCCCCCTCTACCAGGCGCTGGAGAAGGCCGACGGCAAGGCGGAGGAGCTGAGTTGGGAGATCTACAAGGACACCGTCATCGAGCAGTGCGAGCAGGGCGTCGACTACATGACGGTGCACGCCGGAGTGCTGCTGCGCTACGTACCGCTGACCGCCCGGCGCAAGACCGGCATCGTCTCGCGCGGCGGCTCGATCATGGCGGCCTGGTGCCTCGCCCACCATCAGGAGAGCTTCCTCTACACGCATTTCACCGAGCTGTGCGACATCCTGCGCACCTACGACGTCACCTTCTCGCTCGGCGACGGACTGCGTCCGGGCTGCATCGCGGACGCCAACGACGAGGCGCAGATGGCGGAGTTGGACACCCTCGGCGAGCTCAACCGCATCGCCAAGGACCGTGACGTGCAGACCATGATCGAGGGCCCGGGGCACGTACCGATGCACAAGATCAAGGAGAACATCGACCGTCAGCAGGAGGTCTGCGACGAGGCCCCGTTCTACACCCTGGGGCCGCTCACCACCGACATCGCGCCCGCCTACGA
>NZ_JBOHCV010000490.1:0-2146 GCF_050698815.1 Streptomyces sp. | reverse complement strand
CGGCGTTGGGGATCCGCCCCTCGGGGTCGGGAATGAAGTAGTCGGACATCCGACGTGCTCCTCGTGAGAAGTCAGGTATGAGACATCGTGGTTCGGGTGCGTACCGGGCCTCGCGGCCCGGAGGGGGTACGCGGCGCAGTGGTACGGGCTGCCCCCGGCGCTCCGCGTCGGTCTCGCGACCTGCGCGGGTATGCGAGGTACCCCTTCGCTCCGCCAAGGAACCGGGCGGGGCCGGCGCTCCGGGAGTGGCACGCGTGGACCGCCGCAAGCCGCACGGCACCGAGCCGTGACGCGAAGGAAGGGAACCCACCCACCCAGGGCGCTCCCGGTCCGGGAATGTGCCTGGATTGCCATGCCGGGGTCGCCGTAGAGCACCCCGGGCGCACGTCCGCGCGGCGGCGTCCCCGGGCCCTGCCCAGGTAGCCGTCCCCGGGAGGCCGGGTCAGCCCGCGAAGCGGTACGCGTCGGCCGGCCGCCATCGGCGGCCCTTGACCTGGCCCGGCTCGCAGCCGATGTGGTACCGCACCCGCCGTCCGTGCACGCGCCGCGCCGGTGCGCGGCAGCCGCGCGGCCGGCAGCCGCGCGCCAGGGCGGCGTACGGACCCCGTTCGGCGCGGTCGCCGGGCATGCCCGGGCGGCCGCACGGGCCCTGAGGGCGGTGACGGGTGGCGGTCATGCCGAAGGTCAGCCCCTCGCGTGCCGCAGCGCCGGGTGCGCGCCGGCCGCGACGAGGTCGGCGACGGCGGCCTTCGGGTTCTTTCCCGTGACCAGCGACTCGCCGACGAGCACCGCGTCCGCGCCGTCGTTGGCGTAGGCGATCAGGTCGTGCGGTCCGCGGACGCCCGACTCGGCGACCTTCACGATGTGGTCCGGGATCTCCGGCGCGATGCGGGAGAAGTTGCCGCGGTCCACTTCGAGCGTCTTGAGATTGCGCGCGTTGATCCCGATGATCCGCGCCCCGGCGTCGGCGGCCCGCTGGGCCTCTTCCTCGTCGTGTGCCTCGACCAGCGGGGTCAGCCCGATCGACTCGGCCCGCTCGATCAGGGAGACGAGTGCCTGCTGCTCCAGCGCGGCGACGATCAGCAGCACGACGTCGGCGCCGTGCGCCCGCGCCTCCCAGAGCTGGTACGCGGAGAAGATGAAGTCCTTGCGCAGCACGGGGATGTCGACCCGGACGCGCACCGCCTCGAGGTCGGCCAGCGAGCCGCCGAACCGGCGCTGCTCGGTGAGGACGGAGATGAGGTCGGCGCCGCCCGCCTCGTAGTCCGCCGCCAGTCCGGCCGGATCGGCGATCGCGGCCAGCGCGCCCTTGGAGGGACTGGAGCGCTTGACCTCACAGATGACCTTGACGCTGTCGCCCTTGAGTGCCGCCACCCCGTCCTTCGCCGGTGGGGCCTTCGCGACGCGCTCCTTGAGGTCGTCGGTGCTGACGCGCGCCTGCCGCTCGGCCAGGTCCTCGCGCACGCCTTCGATGATCTCGTCGAGCACACTCACGTGAGCGGCCTCCTTCTGGCTGGACTAGGCCTCCGCGGGGGGCACGGGGGAATGGTCGGATCGGCAGGGCGATGGTATCGGGCGGGAGACGGAGGACTCGCATCCGGTCGACCGTAATCCCACATTCCGGACAAACAGCTGCAACCGTCGGTGTTCGGTCGGGCCGGGATCCCGTCCGGGCCCGGTCACGGGGCGAGTCCGGTACCGAACGGCAGGTTCCGTACCACGGTGAAGGCGAGCGCCAGCCCGCCCAGCACCCACCAGTGCGTGCTCCGCAGCGGCACGGTGACCGGCCGCGAACGGCCCGCCCGTACCATCCAGAAGACCACGAAGACGGCGAACGCGCCGTACGCGGCCACGGCCAGCGCGTTCGCGCCCAGCGCGGCGCCCACGTCCGCGTGCGCGACCGCGTAGGCGCTGCGCAGGCCGCCGCAGCCGGGGCAGTACAGGCCGGTGAGGTCCAGCAGCGGGCAGACCGGATAGTGACCCGGTTCACGGGGATCGACGGCACCGACGTACGCGAACGCCGCGCAGACGACCGCGAGGGTACCGGCCGGCGCCGCGAGGCGTAGCGCCGGCCCGGGGAGCCGGCGCCGCGCCGGACCGGCCGCCTGGTGGTTCAGGACGACTGACCCTGCGGCTGGGCCTGCCC
>NZ_JBOHCV010000489.1:0-13150 GCF_050698815.1 Streptomyces sp. | reverse complement strand
TTCGCGGGCGCGCTCGCCGACCGTATCGGCGACACCGGAGCGGTCCTCGGCATCGAGTCCACCAAGCGCGCGTGCGAGGACGCCCGTCACAACCTGGCGCAGTTCGAGCGGGTCCGCATCGAACAGGGCAAGGTCGAGTCGGTGCTGCCGCGCACCGGCATCACCGAGGCCGACCTGGTCGTCCTGGACCCGCCGCGGGCGGGCGCGGGCAAGAAGACGGTGGAGCAGATCGCGGCGCTGGGCCCACGCCGCGTCGGCTACGTCGCCTGCGACCCGGCGGCCCTCGCCCGCGACCTCGGCTACTTCAAGGAGGCCGGCTACGTGCCCCGCTTCCTGCGCGCCTTCGACCTCTTCCCGATGACCCACCACATGGAATGCGTCGCGATCCTTGAGAGGGCCGCAAAGAGCTCCTGAACTGCGGTTTCGTCGATGTGCATCATGTGCACTGTGGGCGCTGAGGGCGATATCTTGACGCTGGACCCGGAGGCCGATGTCCGCGCCTACGCTGCTCGGGCGGCGACCCCCCGGACTGAACGGCGAGCAGCAGCCTCGCCAGTTGCGTCAACGCGGCACGATCGCGTTAGCCGGCGAACCCACTCCACCCACGACAGTCAGCGGCGCGAGCCCAAGTCCGAGAGATGGGTTCGTTTCACCGATTGCACACTGCGCGACCTGCAACTGCTCGTGGATCCGTTGCCGTTCGGCGGTCATCGTGGTGCGCATATCGGTGGAGCGCCGCCGGTGGTGGCGTGGGGCCGGGGCAGAACCGCATCTCGAGCGCTCAACGCAATCCTTGCCAGTCCACCTGAGGCGAGCATACTGTATGCAGTATTCCGTGATTCGGTCGCACCATCCAGGGAGGGTCCTCACCATGACCGCCGCTTCCGTACCGGGCACAGAGGCAGGGGGCGTAGACCACCCCGATGTCACCGACGGGATTCATCTGGTCGTCGATGCGCTCAAACTCAACGGCGTGGAGACCATCTACGGTGTCGTCGGCATCCCGATCACCGACCTGGCGCGTGTCGCGCAGGGAGCGGGCATCCGCTACATAGGCTTCCGCCACGAGAGCAACGCGGGACACGCCGCGGCAGCAGCCGGATTCCTGACGAAGAAGCCGGGCATCTGCCTGACGGTGTCCGCACCAGGCTTCCTCACCGGGCTGGTGGGCCTGGCCAATGCCACCACGAACTGCTTCCCGATGGTCCAGATCTCCGGATCCAGCGAACGGCACCTCGTCGACCTGCAGCGCGGCGACTACGAGGAGATGGACCAGCTGGCTGCGGCCAGGCACTTCGCCAAAGCGGCCTACCGGGTTCACCGCGCGGAGGACATCGGTCGCGGTCTGGCCCGCGCCATCCGCACCGCCGTCTCGGGGCGCCCGGGTGGGGTCTACCTCGATATCCCGGCCGCCGTGCTGGGCGAAGTCATGGACGCGGAGAAGGGCGCCGCATCACTGTGGCCGGTCGTCGACCCGGCGCCGCGCCAGTTGCCCGACGGGGAGGCCGTCGACCGTGCGATGGGCCTCCTCGCCAACGCCCGGCGGCCACTGGTCGTGCTCGGCAAGGGCGCGGCGTACGCACAGGCGGACGAGCAGATCCGGGAATTCATCGAAACCACGGGAATCCCCTACCTCCCCATGTCGATGGCGAAGGGCCTCCTCCCCGACGACCACGCGGGGTCGGCGGCCACCGCCCGCTCGCTGGCGCTCCGCAAGGCCGACGTCGTGATGCTCGTCGGCGCGCGGCTCAACTGGCTCCTGGGGCATGGCGAAGCGCCGCAGTGGAATCCGGAGGCCAGGTTCATCCAGGTCGACATCGCCGCTTCCGAGATGGACAGCAACCAGCCCATCGCGGCTCCGTTGGTGGGTGACGTCGGATCCGTGATGGAGGCCCTGATCGAGCGGAACAAGGCGGGCGCGATCACAGTGCCGGCGCAGTGGCGCGAGGAACTCGACGCCCGCGCGGCGCAGAACGTCGAAAAAATGGCCGGACGTCTCGAGGCCGCCGTGAGCGCACACCCCATGAAGTTCCTGGGTGCGCTGCAGGCGATCCGTGACGTCCTGCAGGAGTACCCCCAGGCCTACGTCGTCAACGAGGGCGCCAATGCACTCGACCTCGCCCGCAACACGATCGGCATGCAGGTACCGCGGCACCGACTGGACAGCGGCACCTGGGGCGTCATGGGTATCGGCATGGGTTACGCCATCGCCACTGCCGTCGAGACCGGCACCCCGGTCGTGGCCATCGAGGGCGACAGCGCCTTCGGATTCAGCGGTATGGAGGTGGAGACCATCTGCCGCTACAACCTCCCCGTCGTCACCGTCGTACTCAACAACGGCGGTGTCTACCGCGGCAACGAGGCCTCCCCTTCGTCCGACCCGGCACCTACCGCCCTCACGGCCCACCACGACGTCATGATCAAGGCGTTCGGCGGCAAGGGCTACCAGGCGACGACACCGGATGCGGTGGCCACGCTCCTGCGCGAGGCGCTGGCGTCGGGCACCCCGGCACTCATCGACTGCGTGATCGACCCGTCCGACGGGACCGAGAGCGGCAACATCTCGCACCTCAATCCCAAGGGCATCACCATCCAGAAGTAACAAAACTGCCGGCCCGCCCCGCCCCGACCAGACCAACGCCACAACTCCTGGCCGAACAGCGAGGGCGGGCACGGCAATTGCCCCGACCACTAAGACTGTCCTGTCTGCTGCCACGACACTGTGTCTGACCAGCAGAGAGTCAGCAATCAAGGCATGGAAGGGCAACAGCTCCTCAACTCAGTCCAGTTCCAGCCGGGGGATCTCCCGTCCCGGGGAGCAGTCCATCACCATCTGCAGTCCGGCCTTGCGAGTCCTGTCGTAGGCGGCCTCGTCCATGACGCCCAGCTGGAACCAGACCGCCTTGGCACCGAGCGTCACCGCCTGGTCGGCGACGCCGCCGGCGTGGGCGGAGTTGACGAACACGTCCACCACATCGACCGGAAAGGGGACCTCCGCGAGGGTGGCATAGCCCTGTTCGCCGTGCACCGTCTCGGCCCGGGGGTGCACGGGCACCACCTTCTTTCCGAAGCGCTGCAGCTTCTCTGCCACGCGATAAGCGGCTCGTTCAGGGTTGTTGGACAGACCGACCACGGCCCATACGTCCCCGGCGTTGGTGAGGATGTCTCTTATCGTCGCGTCGTCGCCATAGTTCGTCATGCGCGATTCACTTCCTCTTGGTGCGACTTCCGTGTCGGGCGCTCGGTGGGCTTGCCGGAGATGAGCCGTGGGGAACGGCTTCTCGCAGCCGTGATAGTTGATTGTATACTGTATGTGTTCCAGAGGTGAGTCTGTCCGGTGCACGGGACTCGGAAGGCCCGGCCGACCGGTTCACCGGTTCACGGCGCGGCCTTCACTACCTGGTGCGGGAGGGTGTGTACAACGAACGGATCCGTCTCACTTGTGGTGACGGAACGTGTCTGGCGTCATTGACATCGCGTGTGTGCTGTCAACGAGCTTGTGAGCACGGTGTTTTCGGGACTGGATCCGCTGGTCCTCGAGGACGTGGCGGACGAAGGTGAGCGGATCCTGGTGCGGGCCCGGACGCCCTGTGAGGACGGTTGTCTGTCCGAAAGTGCGGAGCCCGGCGGGGCGGGTGCACGGATATCACGTACGGGTCGCTGCGGATGCTCCGCATCCGGGTCCTACCCGCCGGCCCTCACCCGGCCACCCACAAAGGGAACTTGATCAAAGGGGTCTTGATGTTCAGTGCGGGTTCCGGCTCTGACGCCGCCACCGTCGGCTGGTGGATCGCCGCGGCCATAGCCGCCGTCGCCTTCGGCGCGGTCATGCAGACATGGGTCACGAAGCGGAGTTGGAAGTTCTACCTCGCTATCGTCCCGGCCCTCGGCAGCTGCCTCGCGGTGTTCGCGGGCACCGCCCAACGTGGCGAAGGCGCCCGCACGGCGCTCCAGCTCTACACCGTGCTCATGCTCGCGATCCTGGTCACGATGGCCCTCTTCACCCGGTACATCCGGAGCCAGTTGGCTCTCATCCGCTCCGGCCGGACGGCTCAGACCACCACCCAGCGGCAGGCCTGGACCTTCCTGCTCACCTTTTTCGTCGTTGCCATCGCCATAGGTGCGGGGCTCGACACCCTCTTGCCGGGGTGAGCCGGGAGCCACGCTGGGGCATCCGGCAGTGGCGCCCTTGTGTCAGCCACCGCTGCCTGCGGCTTGAGCTCGATCACCCGGCTGCGGAGCCTGATCCGCAGGGTGGAGACCGACCTGGACGCTCTGACTCCGGCGGACCGCGAGGAGATCCGCCGGGCCACCGCGATCCTGCGCAAGTCCCACACGGTCCAGCTCGGGATGCCGACCGTCCGACCCGCCGCGGGCGACACCCGGCTCGGACGCGAACCGTGGATCGTCGTCCGGTACCGGCCGATCAGCTCGCGAAGGCGCGCGCCGACGACTCCGCCCGCAGACGCCGGCGCGTCTTGGCCGCCCTCGACGACCCGACCCGTGACGGCCTGAGGATCAATGTGTCAGCAGTGGCACGCCTGGCCAATGTGCACCGCAGCCTGATCTACCGGCGCAGCGAGTTCCACGCCGCCGTACCGGCCCGTGCCGCGCAACCACAGGAGGGCTCCACGGGACCCGTGATCAGCCAGCGGTCGCTCCTGGCCGACCTCGATGAATTCGGCTCCGAGGGCGGGCCCCATGTCGGGCAGCGGTTCAGTGACAGCTCCGCGGTGAGAATTCTCGAGGCCCGGGCGCGGTCATGATCGAAGGGCTGAATGGTGCCGCAGCAGCACCCACGTCCACCCGTCCGTTCGTGCCCGCCTTCTTGCCCGAACCTGTTTACTTCCTGGAAGTGTCCGCGTAACGTACCCGCGAAGCAACAGATTCGGGCATGGAACGGACGTAAATCCACATGTACGCAGCGGAGCGCCAGCAGGAGATTCTGCGACTCACCCACGAGAGCGGGCGGGTCGACGTGTTGTCTCTCGCCGAGGAGTTCGGGGTCACGGCGGAAACAGTCCGGCGTGATCTGAAGGCCATGGGCAGGGCCGGGCTGGTCCAGCGCGTACATGGCGGTGCCATCCCGGCTGGACGACTCGACTTCGAGCTGGATCTCGCCGAGCGGGACACCGTCGCAGCGGAGGAGAAGGACCGCATCGCGCAGGCCGCCCTGGCCGAACTGCCCGCCGACCGGAGCGTGATCATCGACGCGGGCACGACGTCGGCCCGCCTCGCCGCCGCCATCCCGGTGGACTCAACGGTCACCGTCGTCACCCACGCCCTGCCGGTCGCCGCCCGCCTCGCCGACCACCCGGGCATCGCACTCCATCTCGTCGGCGGACGCGTGCGGCACCGTACCCGGGCCGCCGTGGACGCATGGGCGCTGCGCGCGTACAGCGAGATCCACGCCGACGTCGTGTTCCTGGCAGCCAACGGCTTCTCGCTCGGCGGCGGGCTCACCACCCCCGACCTGGCCGAGGCCGCCGTCAAGCGAGCGATCATCGCAGCCGCCCGCCGGGTCGTGCTCCTCGCCGACTCCAGCAAGTTCGGCATGGAGCACTTCGGCCGCTTCGGCGATCTCTCCCACGTCGACCTGATCATTACGGACACCGGACTCAGCGCCGACGACGCACGTTCCATCGAGCAGCAGGGCCCGGAAGTGGTGCGCGCATGATCCTCACCATCACCCCGAACCCAAGCCTGGACCGCACCTACGAACTGCCGGCGCTGGACCGCGGTTCAGTCCTCCGGGCGACCACGGACCGGGTAGACCCCGGTGGGAAGGGCGTCAACGTCTCCCGCGCTGTGGCCGCCGCCGGCCACCGTACGGTCGCGGTCCTGCCGTTGGGCGGCCCGGAGGGCGCGCTGCTCGGCCGACTGCTCGGCGACCACGGCATCGAGGTGTCCGGCGTCCCGGTGGCCGGCTCGACCCGGGTCAACGCCACGCTGGTCGAAGCGGACGGCACCTTGACCAAGGTCAACGCGGCGGGCCCCGAGATCACGGAAACCGAGGCCGAGGCGCTGCTGGAGGCGGTACGTGCGCTGTCGGCGGACGCCGACTGGATCGCCTGCTGCGGCAGTCTGCCGCGTGGCCTGCCGCCCGTCTGGTACGCCGAGCTGGTCGCAATCATCCACCGGGCGGGCGCACGCATCGCCCTCGACACCTCCGGTGCGGCCCTGACCGCGGCGCTTCCGGAGCGTCCGGACGTGGTGAAGCCGAACACCGAGGAGCTTGCCGAGGCCGTCGGACGTCCCCTGGCCACCCTCGGCGACGCGGTGAAGGCGGCGGAGGAGCTCCGCGAACGTGGCGCCCAGGCGGTCCTGGCCAGCCTCGGGGCGGACGGTCAGCTCCTGCTCGACGCGTCCGGAGCGTACTTCGGCAGCGCACCGGCTGCTGTGGTCCGCAGCAACGTCGGCGCGGGTGACGCCTCGCTGGCGGGGTTCCTGGCCGCGGGAGGCACCGGTCCCGCCGCTCTGGCGTCTGCAGTCGCACACGGCGCCGCCGCCGTGCATTTGCCCGGCAGCGCCATGCCCACGCCGGCCGATCTGGATCAGTCGGCGGTGACGGTCACCAAGGACGTACCGCTGGACCGTGCACTGACGGATCCGGCGCCGTGAACGCCCACGTGAACCCCCGAACCCTCACATCCCCGACGCCGCCCGGCAGGGTGGCCATCAAGCAAGGAGAGCCGCGCGATGAGTGAGTTGATCACCGCGGAACTGGTCGACCTCGACCTGTCCCATGAGACAAAGGAAGCAGCTGTCCGTGCGCTGGCCGAGCGTTTGGTAGCCGCCGGCCGGGTCACCGACCTCGACGGATTTCTCGCCGACGTGGCCGCCCGCGAGGCCCAGATGCCGACCGGTCTGGACGGCGGCATCGGCATCCCCCACTGCCGAAGCGAGCACGTCACCTCACCGACGCTGGCCTTCGGACGCAGCACGCGGGGCATCGACTTCGGCGCGACCGACGGTCCGGCCGACCTGATCTTCCTGATAGCCGCGCCGGCAGGAGCCGACAACGACCACCTGACCATCCTGTCGGGCCTGGCTCGCCGCCTCATGGACGCGGAGTTCACGACCGCGCTGCGCGGGGAGCAGTCACCGGCCGCGGTCGCCGCCCTGATCCGCGGAGAGGAGTCCTCGCCGGCACCGGAGGCCGAGGCCGAGGTGCAGCCGTCGGCACCGTTCCGCATCGTTGCCGTGACCTCGTGCCCGACCGGGATCGCCCACACCTACATGGCTGCCGAGTGTCTGGAGAAGGCCGGTGAGGCCGAGGGCGCCGAGGTCGTGGTGGAGACACAGGGCTCGGGCGGGTTCACGAGGCTGGACCCGGCCGTCATCGCCGCCGCCGACGGCGTGATCTTCGCCCACGACGTAGGGGTGCGGGAGCAGGACAGGTTCGCCGGGAAGCCCACCGTCGACGTCGGTGTGAAGGCTGCCATCAACCGGCCCGTGGAACTCATCGCCGAAGTACGGGGAAAGGCCCAGCGCGGAGACGTCACCGCACCCGCCGGCACAGCGCCGCCCGCCGAGGCGCCGGACACCTCCCGAGAGCACTTCGGTACGCGACTGCGCAAGTGGCTGATGACCGGCGTGAGTTACATGGTGCCGTTCGTCGCCGCGGGCGGACTCTTGATCGCGATCGCCTTCGCCATCGGCGGCTACCAGATCGACAAGGCGCCGTCGGTCGCCGAGCACTTCGGCTGGACCGAGGCCGCCAGTTGGGCCGCGTTGCTCTTCCAGACCGGCGGCGCCGCCTTCGAGTTCCTCGTTCCGGTCCTCGCCGGTTTCATCGCGTACGGCATGGTCGACAGGCCCGGTCTTGTGCCCGGCATCGTCGGCGGCTCCATCGCGATGACCATCAACGCCGGATTCCTCGGCGGACTGGTCGCCGGACTGATCGCCGGCGCCGTGGTGATGGCCATTCAGCGGCTGCGCATACCGCCGGTGCTGCGCGGCGTCATGCCGGTGGTCGTGATCCCGCTGCTGTCGTCCATGGTCGTCGGGTTTCTGATGTTCGTCGTGGTCGGCAAGCCGATCGCCGCGGCGCAGAAGAGCATGACCGACTGGCTGGGCGGGCTTTCGGGCGGCAACGCGGTGCTGCTGGGTGTGCTGCTCGGCCTGATGATGTGCTTCGACCTGGGCGGTCCGGTCAACAAGGTCGCGTACACCTTCGCGGTCGGCGGCCTGACCCACCCGACCGACGGCAGCCTTACGGTCATGGCCGCGGTGATGGCGGCGGGCATGGTCCCGCCGCTCGGCATGGCCCTGGCGACCACGGTCCGGGGGAAGTTGTTCACCAAGGCGGAGCGGGACAACGGCAAGGCCGCCTGGGTGCTGGGGGCGTCCTTCATCAGCGAGGGTGCCATTCCCTTCGCCGCTGCGGACCCGCTGCGGGTGATCCCCGCCTCGATGGCCGGCGGTGCCGTCACCGGTGCACTGACCACCGCGTTCGGCTGTACCCTCCGCGCGCCACACGGCGGCGTCTTCGTGGTCCCGCTGATCGGCCAGCCTCTGCTCTTTTTGGTGGCCGTCGCCGCCGGCACGTTCGTCACCGGCGGACTCGTCGTCCTCCTCAAGCGCCGCCGGAACACGCCGACCACGGCGGCGGAGATCCCCTCCACCTCGGCACCGGCCAAGTCCCAGCAGGAATCCAGGGAGTCGGTCCCGGCCTGATCGACCCACACGCAAGGGCCCCTACTCCGGGGGCACCTCGTGCCACTCCACGCCCTATCCGAACCACGCCAGCGGAGATCTTCATGTCTTTCCCAACTGCCGTCCTCGGTACGTGCCGCAGGCAACGCGCCCGCCCGCCTTCGCCGCCCGTACGCACCACGGCCCGCGCCATCGACACCGAGGAGCAGACATGACGACTGCCGTGTTGAAGGGGATCGGGGTCAGTGCGGGAAGCGCGACCGGACCCGTCGCCCGTATGGCACCAGTGCCCGCCCCGCCCGAGGTCCGCACCCTCAGCCAGGCGGACGTGCCGACCGAAGTCACCGCCGCCCGCCACGCGCTGGGTCAGGTCGCCGCCGACCTGGAGCGGCGCGCCGCCGCTGTCACGGGGGATGCCGCCGACGTGCTGTCAGCCCAGGCACTGATGGTCGCGGACCCCGTACTGGGCGACCAGGTCGAGGCCCGGATACGGGCCGGCGCCGACGGGGTGCACGCCATCGCCGACGCCTTCGGTGAGTTCCGTGCTCAACTGGAGGCGGCGAGCAGCTACTTCGCCGAGCGAGTGGCCGATCTGGATGATCTACGGGACCGCTCAGTGGCCGCGATGCTGGACCTGCCGATGCCGGGGCTGCCGGACCCTGGCCACCCCTATGTCTTGGTCGCCGCCGACCTCGCCCCCGCCGACACTGCGCTGCTCGACCCCTCCCAGGTACTGGCCCTGGTCACCGAACGCGGCGGACCCACCAGCCACACCGCCATCCTCGCCAAGACCCTCGGCCTGCCTGCCGTGGTCGTCTGTGACCGCGCCGGCACGCTCACAGACGGGCTCTCCGTTCTGGTGGACGGCGCAGCCGGTGCCGTACACGTCGATCCGCCGCCACAGGCCGTGACGGCAGCCGCCGAACTCGAGCAGCACCGGCGCAGCCTGGCGGAGTCGGTGCGCGGGCCGGGCCGTACGTCAGACGGCCACCCGGTGAAGCTGCTGGTCAACCTCGGCGCATCGCACGAGCTGCCGACCGCGGCAGCCGCGGACAGCGAAGGTGTGGGTCTCTTCCGCACCGAGTTCCTCTACCTCGACCGCGCCCAAGCCCCTTCCGCAGCAGAGCAGTTCGCCGCCTACCGCGAGGTGTTCACCGCCTTCGCGGGGCGCCGCGTCGTCGTCCGCACACTGGACGCAGGTGCGGACAAGCCGCTGCCGTTCGCCACCGCCGCGGACGAGCAGAACCCTGCTCTGGGCGTACGCGGTCTACGCACCGCCCTCCGAGACCCGGGACTGTTGCAAACCCAGCTCGCCGCCATCGCCGACGCGGCGTCGGGCAGCGGTGCCGAGGTCTGGGTGATGGCTCCCATGGTCTCGGTGCCCCGCGAAGCGGACGGATTCGCCGAGCAGGTACGCGCTCACGGCCTGCGGATGGCAGGAGCCATGGTGGAGGTGCCGGCGGCTGCGCTGCGCGCCGGGGAGTTGGCTCAGGTCTGTGATTTCCTCAGCATCGGCACCAACGACCTTGCGCAGTACGCCTTCGCCGCCGACCGGACCCTCGGCCAACTGGCGGAGTTTCTGGACCCCTGGCAGCCGGCCCTGCTGGATCTCGTGCGCATGGCGGCCGAGGCGGGAGCCTGGCACGACAGGCCCGTCGGCGTGTGCGGGGAGGCCGCGGCCGACCCCGCGCTGGCCCTGGTGCTCGTCGGACTCGGGGTGACCAGCCTGTCAACGGCGCCGAGTTGCCTAAGTGACGTACGAACAGCTCTGGCGGCGCAGACGCATGAGGGCTGCCGGCAGCTCGCAGGCATCGCCCTCACCGCACCCGACGCCACGACAGCACGGGCAGAGGTGCTGGCGAAGATCGCCTCGTAGCCGTTGTCGTCGCCCGACGCATGTAACGGGAATCCGCACTCGGCGACCAGGGCTCTCGAACGCCGACCGGGGCGCCTGGCATGTGACTTATTCGTCCTGCTGAGCGGTCTGACAGCGACAACCTCATCTGCCTGATGCGGTGGTACCTCTCCGGGATCGGCTGTGGCTTGGTGGCCAATGTGATCGTCCTCCTGGTGGCTGTGTTCCATGCCGAGAGCACTCGGCGGCTCGGTGCCGAATCGGCGCTCCTACCTGTAAGACGATCGGCGGACGGCTGAGGACGACACCGCCACGAAGGATCCTGTGCTTACCGGCCGGTAGTCGGGACGTGGGTGTTTGCCCTGGTTCGCCGTCGGCGACCACGAAATATCCACAGCGCGATCGGTGGAGCCTGGGCCGTGACCTGCGCATCATGGCTGTCCCGTCGTACGCGCCAGGTCCGCACAGGTCCGTCGAGGATCCCCCAAGGCCGCTCGCCGCGCCTCGCCGAAGCCGGGAATCTCGGGGAAGCGCAGACGGCGCAGGCAGCGCTCAGGAAGGTACCGGCACCGACCGCCGCCGGTTCCTCGGCCATCTCGTCGCGGCCCCCACCCCGGTCTCAGCCGCGGAGCTGGGCGACTTCGACGAAGTGAGAAGGTCGTTCGCCGGAACCGCGGCCGATAGATCGCGGTGACGCCGAAGGCGGGCGGCGGGACTTTTCAATGGCAGCCTCCGGCAGACCCGGTGCCAGGGGACGATTCCCCGAAAGCCGACAGTCGGCAGAAGCAGGAGGCGTTGATCGGGACGTCAGCCCTGGCCTGGGCGAGGCGCAGCTGCTGCTCGATGATGGCGGCCTCTCCTCTGCGGCCCTGCCGGACCAGGCACTCGTGGAAGCCGTGCAGGCTCCAGACGTTGCCCGGGTGCTGTTGGGACCGTGGGATGGTGCCGTCCAGGCCCAAGTCGGCCCGGTACACCGCCTCGGCCTCATCGACGTGGCCCTGCTCCAACAGCAGCGCCCCGTAGACGTGTCGGGTCGGCTGCATCCACCCCCAGGGTTCGTCGTAGGGAAGGTTGTCATCCAGTTCGATCGACCGTCGCAGCGCGGCGTAGGCAGCGTCGATGTTCCCCTTGCGGTACTCCACCTCGCCCTCCAGCATCGCGGCCGCCACCGCGAGGATGTCCTGACAGGTGTTGTTGAACAGCGTGCGCGACTGCGGGACCCGCCCTGCCGCGTCCTCGAAGATCGCCCGCTGCGCCTCGGCCGCCTCCACCCGGCCGGAGGCGGCGTGGGCGATTGCCTTCGCGTAGTGCATCATCGCCGTAGTCACGCAGTAGAGTTCCGGGTCCCTCGGCAGTTCTGCGTCGATGATCTCCTGCCACATGCCGAAGCGGATCAGCACGTGCATACGCATGGGGAGGAGTCCCTCGAGCCAGTCCGCCATCGGTGGCACCTGGACGCGGAGGAGCTCCTCAGGAACCGCCGCCTCGAGTTCGCTGCACGTCTGCAGCGCGAGGGACCGCTGCCCGAGGAACATCGAGCCGTAGATCATGAAGTGATAGTTGTGGCAGCGGTAGAGCGTGTAGAAGTTCATCGGGCCGGAACGAGTCACGAACTTCTCGTCCGCCTCGATCGCGCGCGCGTTGGAGGAGACCACGCGGGAGTAGTCACCGCAAAGGACATCCAGGTGCGTGGGCATGTGCAGTAGGTGGCCGGCATCGGGGACGAGATCGCGCAGTCGATCGGCCTTCGGCAGGGCCTGCTCCGGCACGGACGACATCTCCATCAGGTGGATGTACCAGTGCAGCACGCCCGGGTGATCCGGCCCGCCCGGCAGCTCCAGTGCGTGGTCGAGTACGGCACGCGCCTCCACGGCACAGGATCCCGGAGTCGGCTCACCAGTCCGCTGGTCCCACAGCTGCCACGGGGTGAGGTTCATCAGGGCGTCGGCGAATAGCGTGATCACGTCGAGATCATCTGAATGTTCGGCGTACACCGAGCGCATCGCTTCGGCGTAACGGTGGTTCCACACCGAGAGGTCCGCCACCGCCTCCGGCTGGGGACAGCGATGCCGGAGGGCGCCGATAAGCGCCCGCTCGACAGGCGTGGCCAGGTGCGCGAGACGTTCCGCCTGGGCAGACGCATCGAATGCCCGGGAGACGCTCATCTCGAGCTCGGCCGGGTCGAAGCTTTCCCAGGGCTTGTTGTAGTTGGGTCCCAAGGCGTAGGCGATGCCCCAGGAAGCCATGGCACACTCCGGGTCGAGCTCGCGGGTCCGCTCGAAGCAGTCGATCGCTTCCTCGTGATTGAAGGCATAGCTCCACATCAGGCCGCGGTCGAACCAGGTCTGCGCCTCACCCACCCCGGTCGACACCGGCCGGGTGTAGCGGCCGAGATCGTAGTAGTCAGTCATCGAGCTCCCTCGGAACATCGCCCGACGTCGCGTTACGTCAGGCAGCCTTGACTGATGTGAGGACAGCGTTGAGCGCGAAGCCCTTCGGCGATCTCCGCCGCCATCGCCAAGGTCGAAGTAGGCGTTGGCTCCCCTACCGTGAGCGTAGCTCCGTTCCCGCGCGACGCCGGCGAGTGCCTGGTGGCGCGTTGCGCCTCAGGCAGGGGCGATGTTGTGGTTCAGGCGG